>CAZUXQ010000062.1:0-8499 GCA_964624425.1 uncultured Sutterella sp. | reverse complement strand
TCGACAAGGTCGAGGCGGCGGCCCGAGAAATCGGCACGGAGATCGTGGGCGACCTGCCTCGCTCCGAACTCGTGCAGCGCGCCGACGAAGAAGGCAGAGCCCTGCTTCTTGAGAATCCCGAAAGCGGCATGGCCGCCGCCTACCGCAAGCTCGCGGGCCGCATTCTTGAGATCTGCCGCGCGAACGCCGAGGCCGGCCTCAGCGGTTCCGGACAGAAAGCCTTCGGCATCATTCCCGAATCCGAAAGCGACTTTGCGTAGGCTGGGAGGAGAATCGTGCTCAAAGCCATTCGAACGCTGCGCGCGGCGCCGCCCGCCAAAGCGCCCGACGCCGCGAAGCTGACGGTCTCGATGAGGGAGGCCGCCTGGCCGCGTCCCTTCAAGGGCGGTCTCGAATACTCGCCGCCCGCGCGAGGTCCCTGGACGATCGTTCACATCGGGATGCTCATGCCCGAGATGCACGAGGTGTTCGTCTGCGCGCAGGCGTGCCTCAGAGGCGTAGTGCTTTCGGCGGCCGAAATGAACGCGCAGAGCCGCTTTTCGACCATCACGGTGACCGAAGAGCATTTGCGAGACGGCCGTCTCGAAGAAGCGGTCATCGCGGGCACGACGCACATTCTCAAGCATCTGCCGAAGCTCCCTCGAGCGCTTTTTCTTTATTCGAGCTGCGTGCACCACTTTGCGGGCGCCGACATCGAATGGGCGCTCAAGGTCCTGAAAGAGCGGTTTCCGACGGTCGACTTCATCGACGCCTACATGACGCCCGCTTTCCGAAAGAGCGAAATGCCGCCCGACAACAAGATGCGCATGCAGCTCTATCAGGGCTTGAAGAAGCTTTCGGCTCCTAAGGGCGGCCTGCTTCTTGCGGGGACGCTCGAATCCTTCGGGAGCTCCTCGGTCTTTGCCGAATTCGCAAGGAAGGCGGGGGTTCCTTTCTATGAATTGGCCGGGCTCGAGCGGTACGACGACTATCTCGAGATGGCGAACGCAGGCGTCGCCGTCACGATCAATCCGGCCGCGAAGCAGGCGGGCGGGCTTTTGGAAGAAAAGCTCGGCATGATGCATCTCGCGCTGCCGCTCTCCTACGATGAAGCGGAAATTGACGCGTCAACGGCGAAGCTTGCCGATGCGCTTGAGATCGATTGGCCGCCATCGGGCGCCGAAGATGAAAAGCGCGCCGCCCGGTCGGCTCTCGCCGCGGCGTCGAAAGCGCTTGAGGGACGTCCCGTTGCGATCTGCCAGACGGCGACGACGCGTCCTTTGGGACTTGCGCTTCGCTTGATCCGCGCGGGCATCAATGTGACGGACGTTTATGCGGACGGCTTTCTCGCGGGCGACCGTCCGGCGTACGACGCGCTCAAGGCCGAGAAGCCCGAGTTGCTCGTTCATCCTACGACGACGCCCGAGATGCGCTTTTCGCCGCGCGAGACCGATGACGGCCTCATCGCGATCGGGCAGCGCGCCGCATGGTTCACGGGCGCGAAATACATGGTGAATCTCATCGAGGGCGGGAACCTTTGGGGACACCGCGGCGTCGCGGAACTCGCGAAGCGCTTGGCGGCCGCCGGCCGCCACGAGGCGGACGTGGCGGAAATCATCCGCATAAAGGGCTACGGATGCCTGGGCGCCGTCTGTTCGAAAGAAGAAGGATGGATCTGAGGCTGCGGCCATGAAATCGAACGAAGAAGCCGTCGGCTTTGCGCCCGACTGCGCGCAGATCACCATGACGACCTACGCGTCTGACGTGTCGGGCGCGGCGAGCGCGCTCTATGAATTGGGCGGCATGAGCGTCATTCATGATGCGTCCGGCTGCAATTCCACTTATTCCACGCACGACGAACCGCGTTGGGAGACGATGGATTCGGCTGTTTATGTTTCGGCCCTGAACGAAATGGATGCCGTGCTCGGGAACGAATCCGTCCTTGCGCAGAATCTCATTGATGCCTGCAGAAGCCTGAAGCCCGCCTTCGCGATGCTTGCCGGAACGATCATTCCAATGATGACGGGTTCGGACCTCAAAGGGATCGCGCATGACGTGGAAGCTGCGACCGGCGTACCCGCATTCGCGCTCTCGACGAACGGCATGCGCGACTACACTGTCGGCGCCGCTCAGGCTTGGATCGAGCTTGCGCGCCGCTTCGCAAAGGCGCCGGCCGGCCGAAGCGAACGGTCAATCTTCTCGGCGCTACGCCTTTGGACTTTTCCGTGTGCGGCGAACTCGACGCGATCGTCAAGGCGCTGCGGGATGCCGGCGTCGAGACGAACGCCTGCTGGGCCATGGATCCGATCTCGACGATCTTGCCCGCACGCGCGATGCGGCTTTGAATGTCGTGATTTCAAGTGCGGGGCTGCCTCTCGGGCAGGTCTTCGCGCGCCGCTTCGGCATGCCTTTCACGACGACGCTGCCTTTCGGCGGAGCTGCTGCCGATTGGGCGGCGGCCGTTGCGGCGCGGCTCGACGAGGCGGCGAGCGGAAAGCTCGCCGCGCTCGATCTCGACCGCCTTCTTTTGCCTGATGAAGAAGACTTCGAAGAGAAGCTTTTGCGAGCCAAGGCCGCGCGCATTCTCGTCGTTCACGAGCCGCTTCGCGCGCTGCGCCTTGCAGAAGCGCTGGAGCGGCTTACGGGCGAATCCGCCATGGCGCTTTCGGCGCTTCCCTCTTTCGGGATCGGGAGCGGCCGGCTGGCGGCGCAGCTTTCCGAAGGAGAATTCGATTCGATTTTCGCCGCCGTCTCCGAAGGCGGCCCTCGCGTTCTCGTGAGCGATCCGCTGTTCTTCTCGGGCGCAAAGCGCGCCGGGTTCGCCGCAGACGACGCCCGCTGCGTGCCGCTGCCTCACGAAGCCGCTTCCGGGCGCATCTGGCGCAGGGAGACGCCCAATCTTTTCTCCCGGGAAGGCTTCGACAGCCTTCTCGCACGCATTCAGGCCGGTCTCAGCAATTAAAGAACAAAGGCTTTTTTAAGAGGAAAACACGATGAAATTTTCATTCAGGGCGACGCTCGCCGCAGGCACGGCGGCGCTGATGCTCCTGCCTGCAGTTCAAGCCCGAACGATCATCGACGACAACGGCGACAAGGTTGAGGTGCCCGAAAAGATCGAGCGCGTCATCGTCGCGAACATTCTGCCGCTCGCGTCGGCCGCAACGGTGTACCTCAATGACGGCAGCCGCATCGTCGGCATGCATCCGGCGAGCTACTCAGCGGCGAAAAGCGGCCTTTTGGGCGAACTCTATCCGGAGGTTCTCAAGGCCGACACGTCCTTCATTCAGGGCGCGAGCCTCAACGTCGAGGCGCTTCTTGCGCTGAAGCCCGACGTCGTTCTCGTGAATGCGCCGGACCGCCGCATGATCGACATCGTGCGGAGCGCCGGCATGAGCGCCTTCGGGATCAGTCCTTCGAAGTGGGGCTACGACATCATTGCGACGCACAACGAATGGATGAAGTCGCTCGCGAAGCTCTTCCCGGAAGTCGAAGGGAAGGGCGCCTTGATCGAAAGGAAGTCGAACGAAATCGCAAAGTTCGTTCATGACCGCACCGCGGACATCGCGCCCGAAAAGCGCGCGAACATTCTCTTCCTCTTCCGCTACGACGCCAAGCAGATCGTCACGTCCGGCAGGAACTTCTTCGGGCAGTACTGGTGCGGCGCCGTGGGCGGGCGCAACGCCGCCGAGTCGATCGAGGCCGACAACGCCAATGCCGTCATTTCGATGGAGCAGGTCTACGGCTACAACCCAGACGTGATCTTCATAACGAACTTCACGGCCGCGCAGCCCTCGGATCTCTACGAAGGCAGAATCGCCGGGCAGGATTGGTCGGGCGTGAAGGCCGTTTCCGAGAAGCGCGTCTACAAGATGCCGCTCGGCATCTACCGCAGCTATACGCCTTCGGCCGACACGCCGCTCACGCTTCTCTGGATGGCGAAGCGCGTCTATCCGGGACGCTTCGAAGACGTCGACCTCAATCATGAAGTAAAGGCTTACTACAAGGAAGTCTTCGGCGTCGAGCTCACGGACGAGCAGGTGAAGAAGATGTTCGAGCCTGCGGCGGACGCAAGTCGGGGCGCGACGGGCGCCACGCGCATGAATCAATAAGAACGGAAAGCCGCCTGCTAAAATTCGAATGCCGTCGGCTCGAATTCGCAGGCGCCGCTCCCGTCCGGCAAGTTCCGCGGCATCAAAAGCGGAAATGCATTATGAAAGACGCAAATCAGACGGAATTCCGTCCGCACGATCCGATCGACCTTCAGGACCAGAACACGATCTTTCTCGCGCTCGAAGAGCTCGGCGTCGCGCACATGCAGCACCACTGGGTGAGCGTGCATTGTCCCGAGAACGGCGATCTGCCGCTTCTTAAGGAACAGGCAGCCGAATTCTTCGAAGACTTGGCCGGCATCTTCATGGGCCGTGCGGGCGAAGACCGCGTGAAGAAGACCGGCTGGGCGGGCGAAAAGCTTGCTGCGCATCTGCTAGGCGCGCTTCCCGCCGGCATGCTGGCGCGCTACGGCGCCGCGCAGGGCGCCGGAACCGAAGACGTCGTTCGAGCGGCGCTGCGGGCCTACGGCGCTTCGCTCGACAAGATTTCCGACAAGCTCGACCGCGAGCGGGAAGCGGGCGCGAAGCTCAATCCCAAGGTCTACATCGACCTCATGGCGATGTGGTCGGGCGTGTTTTCGGGCCTCAAGGGCGCATTTTCGCTTCCCGAAGACTTGATGCCCTGACCCGTCTTTGGGCCGGCGCCGCGGCGAAGCCGTTCGGCGCCGCATCAGCCTCGCCTGCCGAAAGGAAAGGCGAGCCGGCATTCGACGGATTTGATCCGCACGATCTGCCTGAGCCGCGCGCCAAGGTGCGCCGGCCTTTTCGAACGAATGCAGGAAGAGGCGCATTCGGCCGCGAAAGATTCGATTAGGCGCAAATGACGGCAAGCCTGCGCCGAATCGGCGGCGGATTACCGTTTTTTGGGCTTGTAATCTCCTTCTTGATATGTAGCCTATCAGGCGAATGGAAATGCAGACGGCGCGAGCGGCGGGGAGGTTTGTTGCGGCTCCCAGCCGATTTTCGCGCGTGCGCATTTCTTCCCAGCAACCAGTCGGGAGAAATTTCATCATGGAAGCGCTCAACGGCGTGAACGCGCTCACAATCGTCTTTGCGGCGCTGTGCGTGTTTGCGATCGCCTACCGTTTCTACGGGCTTTTCATGGCCCAGAAGGTTCTCAACATCAATGAGGCGCGTCAGACGCCGGCCGTCAAGTATGACGACGGCAAGGACTTCGTGCCGACCAACAAGTACGTCTTGTTCGGCCACCACTTCGCGGCCATTGCGGCTGCCGGTCCGCTTCTCGGTCCGGTCCTCGCGGCGCAGTTCGGCTACATGCCGGGCCTCTTGTGGATCCTGATCGGCTGCGTGCTTGCCGGCGGCGTGCACGACATGGTCGTGCTTTTCTGCTCGGTGCGCCACAAGGGCCGTTCTCTCGCCTACATCGCTTCGACGGAAGTCGACAAGACGACGGGCTTTGTGGCGAGCTGGGCCGTTCTCGCGATTCTGATTCTGACGCTCGCGGGCCTCTCGATCGCCGTCGTGAACGCCATGCACAATTCGCTTTGGTCGACCTACACGGTGGCCGCGACGATTCCGATCGCCGTCATCATGGGCCTCTACATGCAGGTCTGGCGCAAGGGCGACGTGAAGGGCGCGACGATCATCGGCGTCGTGCTTCTCTTCCTCTGCATCCTTTCCGGTCCGTGGGTTGCCGCGCATCCCGAATACTTCGGCTGGCTCGACATCGACCGTCCGGCCATGAGCCTTGCAATCCCGATCTACGGCTTCTTTGCTTCGGTTCTTCCTGTGTGGCTTCTTCTCCTGCCGCGCGACTACCTCTCAACGTTCCTCAAGATCGGCACGATCGCCGCGCTCGCGATCGGCATCGCCTTCGTGATGCCGAACTTCCAGATGCCGGCCTTCACCGAATTCTTGGGCGGCGGCGGCCCGATCGTTGCCGGTCCGGTGATTCCGTTCATCTTCATCACGATCGCCTGCGGCGCGCTCTCCGGCTTCCATGCCCTCATCGGCACCGGCACGACGCCGAAGATGATCAGCAACGAACGCGATGTTCTCTTCGTGGGCTACGGCGCGATGCTGATGGAAGGCTTCGTGGCCGTCATGGCTTTGGTTGCCGCCTGCGTGCTCGTTCCCGCCGACTACTTCGCCATCAACGCCTCCGCCGGCAAGTTCGAGGCGCTGGGCCTTGCCGTTCAGGATCTCCCTCGTCTTGAAGCGGAAGTCCAGGAAAGCCTCATGGGCCGTCCGGGCGGCTCCGTTTCGCTCGCCGTCGGCATGGCGCACATCTTCTCGCAGATTCCGTTCATGCAGCACCTGATGGCCTACTGGTACCATTTCGCCATCATGTTCGAAGCCGTCTTCATTCTGACGGCCGTCGACGCCGGCACCCGCGTGGGCCGCTTCTTCCTGCAGGAAATGATCGGCAAGGTCGTTCCGAAGTTCAACGATAAGGAGTGGTGGCCCGGCATCATCATCACGTCCGCGATCTTTACGGGTTCGTGGGGCTATCTCGTCTACTCGGGCGACATCAGCTCGATCTGGCCGCTCTTCGGCATCTGCAACCAGCTGCTTGCCTCCGTGACGCTCCTGATCGGCACGACCGTGATCATCCGCCTCAACCATGCCAACTACGCGCCGCTTACCGGCGTGCCCGGCATCCTGATGACGATCATCACTTTCTGGGCCGGCATTTGGCTTGTCGTCAATCAGTACCTCCCGGCCGGTCAGTACCTCCTTGCGGTGCTTTCCGTCGTCGTGATGGTTCTGATGCTCTTCGTGATCGTCGGGACGCTGCGCCGCTGGGGAAAGCTCCTCGACATCAAGGGAACGGTCAAGGACGAATACGGCGTCGAAGTGAGGGCGCTCGTCGAAGAATAGACGGACTTCCCGCCAGCCTGATGAAGACCGCTTCCGGCTTGAGCGTCGGAGCGGTTTTTTTTGTCGTCCGCCAAAAATTCTTTCGCCGGAATCCTCCGACAGCTTTTATAGTGTGGTGCGTCGAACAATTTTTTCAGGATTCGGATTCTTCTCAATGAAGAAGGCCCTTTCTCCGCAATTCCGATAAAGGATTTCCTTCATGCCATTCAGCCAATACGAGACGCTTCTGCGCGACGTCTACGAACACGGCGCGCACAAGTCCGACCGAACAGGTACGGGCACCCGGTCGGTCTTCGGGCGCCAGATGCGCTTCAGCCTTTTCGAAGGCTTCCCCCTCGTGACGACGAAGAAGCTTCACATTCGCTCGATCATCCACGAACTCCTCTGGTTCCTCTCGGGCTCGACCAACATCGGATATCTCAAGGAAAACGGCGTTTCGATCTGGGACGAATGGGCCGACGAAAACGGCGATCTCGGTCCGGTGTACGGCCGGCAGTGGCGCAGCTGGCCCGCGAAGAACGGAGAAACGATCGATCAGATTTCGAACCTGATCGATCTCATCAAGCACGACCCCGACTCCCGCCGCATGATCGTGTCGGCCTGGAATCCCGCGGACGTGCCGGAAATGGCGCTGCCGCCCTGCCACTGCCTCTTTCAGTTTTATGTCGCTGACGGCAGGCTCTCCTGCCAGCTCTATCAGCGCTCGTGCGACCTTTTCCTCGGCGTGCCCTTCAACATCGCGAGCTACTCGCTTTTGACGCACATGATTGCGCAGCAGTGCGATCTCGAGCCGGGCGACTTCGTCTGGACGGGCGGCGACTGCCACATTTACGACAACCATGTCGAGCAGACCGAACTGCAGCTTTCGCGCGAACCGCGTCCTTACCCGAAGCTCGTCATCAAGCGTCGGCCCGAATCAATCTTCGACTACAAGTTCGAAGACTTTGAAATCGTGGGCTACGATCCGCATCCGGCGATCAAGGCGCCCGTAGCCGTTTGACGACGGGGCAGCCATGAGCACCATCGAGCTGACCGCGGCACAGTCCAAAAACCGCGTGATCGGGGCGGGCAACAAGCTTTTGTGGCGCATTCCGGAAGACTTCGCGTTCTTCAAGAAGATCACGATGGGCTCGCCCGTCCTGATGGGCCGAAAGACTTGGGAATCGATCGGCCGTCCGCTGCCGGGACGCAGAAATGTCGTCGTTACTCGGAATGCAAACTATGAAGCGCCCGGAGCGGAATTGGCCGCAAGCCTTGACGAGGCGCTTGAAAAAGCCGCCGGCGCGCCGAGAATTTTCGTGATCGGCGGCGCCGAAATTTATCGTCAGGCGATGTCGAAAGCCGACGTGATTTGGCTTACCGTGCTCGACGAAAATTTCGAAGGCGACGCCTTCTTCCCTGAAATTCCCGTCGACGACTTCAGCGCGGAGACGATCTGTTCTCTCGACCCGACCGACGCGAGAACGTATCGCGTCGACTTTCTGCGCTTCGATAGGAAGAAGCAAATGAAGAGCGGGAAGAGGCGGCAGTGAGAAGAGAAAAGCCGTTCCAGAGTTGCTTTGGAGAACGA
>CAZUXQ010000061.1:0-8649 GCA_964624425.1 uncultured Sutterella sp. | reverse complement strand
GCTTTCGTGCCTTCTCAGGAGCTTGCCCTTTTCCTCAACGAAAAAACCTCGGCCGTCTCGATGATCGAGGATCTGTCGAAGCTCTCGATTCCCTTTGCCGCGCCCGCAACCGACCTCGTGACCGGCGAGCGCGTGATTTTGCAGAAAGACTGCACGCTCGGGCAGGCCATGCGCGCTTCCATGTCCGTGCCCGGCGTCTTCGAGCCGATGCAGCTTCGCGAGTACCTTTTGGCTGACGGCGGCCTCGTCGACAATCTGCCCGTCGAGCTTGCTCGGAGCATGGGCGCCGACATCGTCATCGCCGTGAACGTCGGCACGCCGCTTTTCGAGAGAGACGAGCTCGGCAACGTAGTGGGCGTCATGGCGCAGATGGTCAATCTTCTCACCGAACAGAATGTCCGGCGCTCGATTTCGTCGCTGCGGGAAGGCGACATCCTCATCACGCCTGATCTTGCGGGCTACTCGAACGCCTCTTTCAAGCAGAGCGCGGAGATCATCAAGCGCGGCGAAGAAGCTGCGCGCAAAGCCGTTCCGGAGCTCAGGAAATTCAGCGCGCCGCGCGAAGAATGGCTTGCCTGGAACGCGGCGCGCGAGGCGCCCTTTGCCGACGCCGGACTGCTGCGCGCGCATCAGATCAGCGGCATTCGAATCGCGCACCGCCGGCATCCGGCAATGCCCGACAACCGCATCGTCGCGGTGGCCGACATCGACGCGGAGGAGCCCGTCGGCAATGAGGAGCTCGACGACGCGATGCGCCGCGTTTGGGGGCAGGGCGCATTCCAGAGCGTGACCTACCGCTTCGATCCGGGGCCGCGCGGAATGGAGACGCTCGTCATCGAGCCCAAAGAAAAGCGTCCGGGCTTCTCGAACGTCCGCCTGGGCGGCTCGATCGAAACGAATTTCGATGACGACAGCACGTTCAACCTTCTCCTTGCGCATGACTGGCATCTGCCCTACGACTGGTCCGCTGTCTGGCGCAATGAGGTTCAGGCGGGCGAAGATCAGCGCATTCGTTCCGAACTCTTCCTGCCGATCGCCGCAGGCTCCTTTTGGTTCGTGCAGCCGAGCATCGAATATTCGAGAACGCCTTACGACGTCTATGACGGCGGCAAGCGCATTGCCAAGCGCCGCAACGAGACGCTTCAGGCCGAATTGATGTTCGGACGCGAAATGGATCAGTACGGCTATGCAGGACTGCGCGGCGGCTGGATGCGCACGAAGTCGACGCGCGAAATTGGGCTCGACGGCAATCGTTCGAGCTATTCGACGCCGTACATGGGCGGCATTCTGCTTCTCGATACGCTCGACAACGTCGACTTCCCGACGAAGGGCTTCCGGCTGAGTCTGTCGGGCAGCCTGATCGAGTCCAATGCAAGCGCCGAAGACGCGCAGGGCAGCTACTTCATTGAGGCGCTGATTCCGCATTCGGCGGGTTATTGGACGGCGACGGCCAATGCACAGGTCGGGCGCTCGTCGATCAAGAACGCCTTCCGGCTCGGCGGCGCGAGCCGCATGACCGGCTCGCCTTACGGCCGCTGGAGCGGCTCGAAGCTGCAGTACGGCCGCGTGAGCCTTGCAAGAAACATCACGGGAGCCGTCCCGGCGCTCGCGATGCCGGTGTGGCTCGGGGGCTCCTTTGAAATGGGCCGCGCGTGGAACCCGAGCGACCCGTCGTCGGTCGAAAGCGGCGAAGATGATTGGCGCCGTTCCGCTTCGATCTATCTCGGCATCGATACGATCATCGGGCCGATGTTCCTGGGCTGCGGAAAGACTTTCGGCGAAGATTCGGCAATCTACTTCCGCTGGGGGAGACGCGAATAGCGGGCAGGTTGCGTTCAAATGAAAAGGGCCTGAGCAGGCCTTTCCCTGCGCTTGGAATGCAGCCCCGGGCAAATGACGGCAGGCGCCGGGAAAGCGCTCAGGCTTCCTTCGCCTGGCCGTCGGACGGCAGATGCTCGACGGCCAGCTTCAGCGCATGAAGCGAGAGGCTGATTTCTGCGGAAAAGAAAAGCGCGGAAATCACGATGAGCGCAATGGCGCCCACAAGCGTCGCGGCTTCGGGAATCGAGAGGTCGAAGTTCGCGAAGCTCGAGAAGACGCTGAGCGCAACGAGAATTGCGGAGCAGAGCGCCGAAATGAGCACGCAGAGCATGCCGCGGCGCAGAAGCGATGCGCGCAGGAAGATGAGGCTGATTTCCGCATCGATGTCGGGTTCGAGCGCCGCTTCGGCCGTATCGCGCTTGGCCATAAGCTGGCGGATGCGGTTCGTTGCGTGGTTGTAGCGGTTTGTCATGCAGATCATCAGAAGGCCGACGCCCGAAATGAGCGTAATCGGCGTCAAGGCGCCGGCGAGCGCCTGATTGAATTCGACGTTCGTAATCATTCTCGGGCTTCCTGCTGCGGCTTCTTTTTGTTCGGGAGGTGCTCGACGGCCATGCCGAGCGCGTGAAGCGAAATGCTCACCTCGACGCTGAAGAAGGCCGCCGAGCACACGATGAGCGCGAGCGAACCCACGAGCCAGACGGCCGAAGCCGGCACGAGATTCGTATGCGTGAAGTGCGCGAGCACGTTCGTCGCGACGAGAAGGCCGGAACAGACGGCCGAAAGCGTCAGGCAGAGCATGGCGCGTCTCAGAAAGACGGCGCGCCTGAAGATCAGGCGGATTTCGCGGTCGAGATCGGGCTCGTTCTTTTTGCCGCCGTCTTCGCGGCGCTTGATGAGCTGGCGAATGCGGTCTGTGGAGTGGCTGTAGCGCGTGGTCATGCAGAGCATCATGAGCCCGACGCCCGAAATGAGCGTAATGGGCGTGAGCGCATTGACCAGCATCTCTTGAAAGGCTTGCATGATCGAGGAAGTGCAGGGTCGGGAAGGAGGGCCGTTCGACAGCGTCGGTCCGCCTGAAGGCCTGATTATTGGGGCGATGCTTCTTCGCGCAGGAAGCTGATTTCCTTGGGCGCCACGATGCGGCGGTAGTCTTCGGTGCGGATGATGATCGAGGCGTCGAGACGGCCTGCATTGAAGGCGATTTCATCGTAGCGCTCGAAGAGCGACGGGTCGGCCGCTGCCATCATGTCCGGATGGAAGCTCACGGGGGGAACGGCGCCGAAGACGCAGCCGGTGAATTCAGCCACTTCTTCGGGGCTTGCGAGCGAAGCGCGGCGGCCGCCCAAGCTCGCGGCGAGCTTGGCGAGGTCGGCCTGCTTGTCTGCGGGAAGAATCGCGAGAACGTGCATTTTGACGCCGCCGCCTTTGACGGTGCAGCAGAGCGCTTTGGCTCCCTGACCGAGTTCCGTGCCGCGGATTTCGGCGACGGATCGGCTCGATTTCCCGCCGGCCGCATGATGCACGACGCGGTACTGCGCGCGGCCTCTGGAAAATAGTTCGCAAAGTTTTTCAAAGACGTTTTCGACCACGGCGAGTCTCCTGTCGACGGATGAGGAAATGCTGCAGTGCAGGACGAAATGCCTCGAAGAAGCATTCCGGCGCTCGATTTCATTCTTCAAAGGGCGTTGGGCCGGATGAAAGGCAGATTAGAATACGCCTTCTGAAGAGGCGCGGCATCGCGCCTTCCATTGAAAAGTTCCATATGTATTGATTTGGATTCGAATCCGATGCCGAACCTGCATCCGGGCGGCCTCGGATTTTCAGGGAGCGTCTTGCGATCATGAAGTCCTTGCCCGACGGCATCGTTCTCTGCTTCGACTTCGGATTGGCCCGTACGGGCGTGGCGGTCGGCAATACGCTCACGCGTTCGGCGCGGCCCGCGGCGATCATCAAGGCCGAAAGCAATGCCGCTCGCTGGGAGGCCGTCGAGAAGCTCGTGGACGAATGGGCGCCTGCTTTTTTCGTGGTCGGCGTGCCGCACCATCCGGACGGCGCGCCCGGCGAATTGACGGCGCGCTGCGAGCGCTTCGCCCGGCAGCTCGCCGCGCGCTACAGGCGTCCCTGCCGCACTGTGGACGAACGCTATACATCGGCGTCTGTCGAGAACGGCCGCGAAAGAATTGACGACAAGGCGGCCGCGGTGATTCTGCAGCAGTTTTTCGACGAGCTCGAAGGCTCGCCGGCGCCCTGAAGCAAAGCATCCATTCATGTCAGCCTTTCTGTCGACAGCCATTCCATGCGCCACATTGCCGGACTTTTTCGATTGTTCCTGCTCGGGCTTTTGATCCTTCTGATTCTCTTGGCGATTCTGTTCGTCTTCCCGTTCGCGTCTCTCGAGCGGCGCGGACGCCTCATCAAGCGGCTTGCGCGCCTGATCCCTGCGGCGCTCGGGATGAAGGTCGCCGTGAAGGGCCGCGTGCCGGATGCAGGTGCGGCCGCGGCGGGATTCTCCGAAAGCGGCTTGGGCTACATGGTCTGCGCGAACCACATATCCTTTGCGGACATTTTCGTGATCGACGGCGTGCTGCCCGTACGCTTCGTCGCCAAGCAGGAAATCGGCGGCTGGCCGATTTTCGGCTTCATCTCAACGAGTGCCGGCACGATCTACATCGACCGCAGCCGCAGGCGGTCCGTTCTTGAAGTGGCCGAAAAAATGACCGACGCCGTCAAGGCGGGACAAAGCGTCCTCTTTTTCCCGGAAGGCACGACGGGACCGGGCGACAAGCTGCTGCCCTTCCACTCGAATCTCTTTTCTGCGGCCTGCCGGTCGGGCGCGGCCGTGCTGCCGATTGCCGTCCGCTACGTGCTCGACGGCGAGACGAGCGTCGTCGCGTCCTACGCGGACGCGCCGCTCTTCGACGTTCTGAAGCGCATTGTCTTCACGCCCGGCATTTGCGCTGAAGTGACCGTGCTGGATCCCATCGATTCGGCGCAGCGCGATCGACGCAGTCTCTGCGCGCTTGCTTCGAAAGCCGTGTCCGAAGCGCTGGACTTGCCCGACGCGACCGCCGAGCGCGACGACGCACTGAAGCGCCTGCACGAAGGGCGTCTGAAGACGTTTCGGGAAAAGGAACGGCCGAAAGAAGAAAAGAAAGAGTCGAATCAAGGCGAGGCGGCCGTCTGAATCTTGATTTCGGACGTGCGGCAGGGACGCGCTTCGAACGGCTGCGCCTCGCCGGCGGCCTTTCAGGCTTTTTTTTTCGCCTTCGAGGAATAAGCGAGCGGATCGGCCCAGCAGGGACACTGCTCTTCGAAGAAGCGGCGGTCGGGAAAGCGGACGGCGGTGAGTCTGCCGCCCCAGAGGCAGCCCGTGTCGATCGCGACCAAGTTCGGGCGGTTCATGAGGCCGAGCATCGACCAATGCCCGAAGCAGAGCGTGTGCCCGGCCGCCGGCCGGTTCTTGTATTCGAACCAGGGGATGAGCCCTTCGGGAGCCGAGGCGAGACTCTCCTTCTGTTTGAAGTCGAGCGTCCCGTCGGCTTCATGCACGAAGCGCATGCGGGTGAATGCATTGAGTATTGCGCGCATGCGCGGCGCGCCTTCGAGCGAATCGCGCCATTCGTCGTTGCCGTACATGCCCTGAAGCCATTCGCGCCAGTGCGGGCCGGCGAGAGCGCTGCCGGCCTCGGCCGCGAGTTCGCGGGCCTTTTCAAGCGTCCAAAGCGGATGGATTCCCGAATGGGTGAAGACGACGCCGCAGCGCTCGATGAGAAGGGGCTGCTTTCGGAGCCAATCGACCAATTCGCCGCAGTCTGGAGCGGCAAGAATTTCCTGAATGGTGTCTTTGCGGTGCGCTTGACCGGCGCCTGCGGCGACGGCCAGAAGATGCAGGTCGTGGTTGCCGAGCGTCGCCTGCGCGCGGCCGCCCAAGGATTTCACGAACCGAAGCGTCTCGAGCGACTGCGGACCGCGGTTGACGAGGTCGCCGACGAAGATGAATTCGGCGTCGGACGGCAGCTGTTCGAGAAGCCCGAGGAGGCTTTCCTTGCATCCCTGCAGGTCGCCGATCGCATAGACGGATGATGAATTCATGGCAAAATCCTTTTCGATTCGCCGCTTTCTCGGCACGGCATCGAGCCGCGCGGCGCGCGCTCATTGTATAGGGCGGCCGACATCTTGTTTGAAAAATCCGCTAGGAACCCAAAATGAAGCCTGTGCGCAAAGTTGTTTTTCCGGTGAACGGTCTCGGCACCCGATTCCTGCCGGCGACGAAGGCGATGCCCAAGGAAATGCTTCCCGTCGTCGACAAGCCCCTCATTCAGTACGCCGTCGAAGAGGCCGCCGCCGCCGGCATCACTGAAATGATCTTCGTGACCGGCCGCAACAAGCGCGCGATCGAAGATCATTTCGATTCGCGTCCCGAACTCGAGCGCGATCTGATTGAGAAGGGCAAGACCGAACTGCTCGAAATCGTCCGCGCGGTGGTGCCCGCCGGCGTGAACTGCATCTACATCCGCCAGTCTGCGCCGCTCGGCCTCGGCCACGCGGTTCTCTGCGCCCGCCCGGTCGTGGGCGACGCGCCTTTCGCAGTGGTGCTCGCGGACGACTTGATCGACGCCGAGACGTCCGCGATCGGCCAGCTCATCGACGTCCGCGCCCGCATGGGCGGCGGCAGCATTGTCGCCGTGCAGGACGTTGCGCCCGAAGACACGAAGAAGTACGGCATCGTGAGCGTCGACAACGCGGCCGAAACGACCGCGAGAATGCGCGGCATCATCGAAAAGCCCGATCCGGCCGTTGCGCCTTCGCGCCTCGCCGTCATCGGCCGCTATGTGTTCGAACCGAGCATCTTCGCCGCGCTTGATCATCAGACGCCCGGCGCCGGCGGGGAAATTCAGCTCTCCGACGGCATCGCCGAAGACCTCATGACGACGCCCGCCTACGCGCACCGCTACAGCGGCACGCGCTTCGACTGCGGCAGCAAGCAGGGCTTCCTTGACGCAACCATCCACTTTGCGCGTCGGCGCGGCTTCCGCATCAGCTGATGCGGGCGCAGAAGAGGAAGAGCGCCGGCCGGAAGAAAGGTCTTTCGGCCGGAGACGCCGAATTCGGAACGCCTCGACGCGCTACGAGGAGCGAACCTTCTTGAGAAGCGCCGTCGTCGAACGAGCGTGCTCGAACGCGACCGCGACGGTTCTGCCTCCCCATTCGCGAACGATCTTCGCTTCGGGAACGGCCTCCATGTCGTAGTCGCCGCCCTTTGCGTAAATGTCGGGCTTCGCCGCAGCGAGCGGCTTCAGAGGCACTTTTTCTTCGAAAGGCACGACGAGGTCTACGGACTCAAGCGCCGCGAGCACCATGGCGCGGTCTTCTTCGCCGTTGATCGGACGGTCCGGGCCTTTGCCGAGCATGCGCACGGAGGCGTCGCTGTTGACCGCCACGACGAGGCTCCCGCCCAAAGCGCGGGCCTGCGCGAGGTAGGTGACGTGCCCGCGGTGCAGAATGTCGAAGACGCCGTTCGTGAAGACGACGGGCTTGGGAAGGTCCTTCACGCGTTCGGGAAGATCTTCAAGGGTGCAGAGCTTCTTCTCGAAGCTCGGAGACGGACAGCGGGTCGGCATGGTCAGGCTTTCGCAAAAGTGCGGAACCACTCGCCTTGAACCGCGCTCAGCAAATTGCGCGCGGCGCGCGTGGCGTCCGCAGAGGCTTTTATGTTGGGTTCGGCAGCGCCGTCGGTGCCGAGAAGAACGCGCTCGGCACAGCCTGCAAGGCGGCCCGCTCTGCAGTCGCTCGGCTTGTCGCCGAAGATGACGGATCGCTTGAGGTCGATGCCGAGCTCTTCTGCGGCCGTCAGAAGCATTCCGGGCGCAGGCTTGCGGCAATTGCAGGCCTGCCGGTAGGGCTCGAGCGCCTTTTCGGGATGGTGCGGGCAGAAATAGACGCCGGCGAGCGGGGCGCCCGCCTGCGCGAACCGAGCCTTCATCCAGTCGGTGAGGCGATGAAAATCCGCTTCCGCGTAGCGGCCGCGGCCGATGCCGGATTGGTTGGTGGCGACGACGAGGAGAAAGCCGGCGTCGGCCAGGATCCGAGCCGCTTCCAGGACGCCGGGAATCCACTCGAATTCTTCGATTTTGTGGACGTAGGCGCGGTCGACGTTGATCACGCCGTCTCGGTCCAGAAAGGCGGCTCGGCGCATGGCCTTATTCGACATCCGGGAAGGCCTCGAGAAGCTTGTGCATGTAGTCGCGCGTGCCTTCCTGAACGGTGCGGAACGCAACGCCGCAGCCGGCGGCGCGCAGATTGTCGAGATTGGCCTGCGTGTAGGCCTGATACTTGCCCTTCAGCGCTTCGGGGAAGGGGATGTATTCGATGGCGCCCTGCGCGACGGCTTCTTCGAGCGAGAGCTGCGGCTTGCCGCCGGCTTCGCGAAGCGAATTGACGACGGCAAGCGCCACGTCGTTGAAGGGCTGAGCGCGGCCGGTGCCGCAGTTGTAGATGCCGCTCACGGGCTTGTTGAGGAAGTGCATGAGGACTTTGCAGACGTCTTCGACATAAACGAAGTCGCGCATCTGGGCGCCGTTCGCGCAGCCGAGGCATCCTTCGAAGAGCTTCACCCTGCCTTCTCGGCGGTACTGGAAGTACTGATGAAAGGCGACCGAAGCCATGCGTCCCTTGTGCTGTTCGTTGGGGCCGTAGACGTTGAAGTAGCGGAGCCCGACCGCAGGCGCGCGCAGGAAGTTCATTTCTCGGCGCAGCACCTGGTCGAAAAGGTACTTCGAATAGCCGTAGACGTTGAGCGGGCCTTCGCAGCAGACGTCTTCGATG
>CAZUXQ010000060.1:0-8684 GCA_964624425.1 uncultured Sutterella sp. | reverse complement strand
CAGGTGAATCACGACGTACCAGACGAGCTTGTCGTTCGGGACTTCCTGCAGCTCCATGAAGACGCGGAGCAGATGGATCGACGAAATTGCAACGATTGAGGCGGCGACTTTGTTCTTGAGCGATCCGGTGTCGAGCTTGCCGAGCCAGCTGAGCTTCTCGGTGTCGTGCGAAATGTCGATCGAAGAGACGAAGTTTTCATAGCCCGAGAACATCACCATCACGATGAGGCCGCCCACGAGGCCCATGTCGATCATCGATAGGAGGCCGAGAATGAGGTCGGATTCCGTAAGTTCGAGGACGTGCGGGAGGATGTGGGCGACTTCCTGGAAGAACTTTACGGCAAGCGCGATGAGCGCGAGCGAGAGGCCGATGTAGACCGGCGCAAGGAGCCAGCGCGCGGCGTACATCAGGCGTTCGAAAAACTTTTCCATTGTTGCGGCGTGCTGCTTGATTTGATTGATGGGCTGGCGGCATCGGCTGGAGCGGAAGTCTAGCCGAAGAAGCGCGGACGAAACCGCCGCAAGCGGAGAAATTTCTCGGCCGACCCGCTAGACTTCGGTCGCGGATGTGCTTCAAGGCTTTGGAGCTCTGCAGAACGAATAGGAATGCCGACATCATGCCGATCAAAGAAATGAGCGGAGCCGCTCGCGATGCTGCGCCAGTCATTGCGGCGCTTGTCTGCGCCGCAGGCGTCGGGAGCCGAATGGGACTCTCGCGGCCCAAGCAGTACATGACGATCGCCGGCGCTCCGATGCTTCTCCATGCGGTGCGCGCTTTGAACGGCGTCGCGCGCATTTCGACAATCTTCGTCGTCGCGAGTCCTGAGGATGGCCGCATCGACGAGGTCGCCGAAGACTTTCCTGCCAAAGTCGTTCTTCTGAAGAACGGCGGCGGCGAACGCGCCGAAACCGTTTTGAACGGACTTATGGCTTCGGGCCTTCCGCCCGACGCCTGGGTGCTCGTGCACGATGCGGCGCGCCCCTGCGTGAAGGCCGCCGAAGTGGATCGCCTGATCGATGCCGTTCTGAGCGACGAAACCGTCGACGGCGGCCTTCTCGCCGTGCAGATGACCGACACGGTGAAGCGTACGGACGGCATGCGCCGCGTGCTTGAAACGGTGCCGAGAAGCAATCTCTGGCGCGCCGCCACGCCGCAGCTCTTTCGCGCAGGAGAGCTCATCGAAGCGCTCTCGGGCGACCTCGCCGGCATCACCGATGAGTCGAGCGCGATGGAACGCGCAGGAAAATGCGTAAAGGTCGTCGCCGGACAGCCTTCGAACATCAAAGTGACGCAGCCCGGCGACGAACGTCTCGCGCAAATGCTTTTGGGAGATGCCGCCGTGGTGCCGCTTCGCGTTGGTCAAGGCTACGACTCTCACCGTCTCGTCGAAGGCCGTCCTCTGATTCTGGGCGGCGTGGAAATTCCGTTTGAAAAGGGTCTTGACGGCCATTCCGATGCAGACGTGCTTCTTCATGCTCTCACGGATGCCGTTTTGGGCGCGGCCGCTCTGGGCGACATCGGTCGGCATTTTCCGCCGTCGGATCCGCAATGGAAGGGCGCGGACAGCCGCAGGCTCCTGCAGTCGGTAGTGCTTCTCGCGCAGCGCAGGGGCTGGCGCGTCGTCAACGTCGACGCCACGATCATCGCCGAGCGCCCGAAGATTGGTCCGCACATGCCCGCCATCCGTTCGTCTGTCGCGAAGACGCTCGGCGTATCCGAAGAAGTCGTCAGCATCAAGGCGAAGACGAACGAGAAGATGGACGACGTCGGCCGTCAGGAAGGCATGATGGCGCACGCCGTTGCCTTGATGGCAAAGATCTGACGAGCCTCCTGAAGACAAGCGTGCATTCGGCAAAGAGAAGAAGCGCAAACGCAGAAAGCGGCGCCTGCGGCGTCAAGCAATGCCGAGTTTGGCTGCATGAATTCGCCGCCGCATTCCGAATTGGACTGTCCCTGACTTTGCGTTTTTCACCATGCCGGTGAAGCCTAAGGCCGACTGCCGGCTCTCCTGGGTCCGTGCCGCAGACGGCTGCAAGCCCGTGACGCTTGACGCGGAGACGAATCGTCATGGCCGGTGAGATCAGCGCGGCCAAGGCCCGGCTGAGGCACATGCCGGCGCTTTCGGGAAATCCCGGTCTTGCGGCAGACTGGGCGGCGCTGGAAGAGTTTTCGACTGCTGAGAATGCTGGCTGAACGGCAGCGTCCCGCTTCAGGCGCTTTTTGAGGACGATGCCGTGCGGCAGTTTTTCTCAGCTGCGGGACGAGCCGGGTCTTCGCTGAGGGGCCGAAGCGAAGAAGGCCGGCGCGGACAAGGGTCTGAAGGATCAGGTCCCGGCGGCGGCCTGCCGCAGCTTGTCCGTCGCCGTCGAGAAGCGCTTCCCGAATGCGGCATCGTCTTCGGCCAATTCCGCGTCATGCGTCATCTTGATGACGACGTCTTCAATTCGGAGCTCTTGCCGAAGATCACGACATGAAGAAGGCCGGGCAGTTCACGCAGATGCCGGGTTCTTGCGGCTTCGGCAGCCTGACGGCATGGATGCGCCGGATCAGCACG
Source organism: uncultured Sutterella sp. (assembly GCA_964624425.1). Lineage (GTDB taxonomy): Bacteria > Pseudomonadota > Gammaproteobacteria > Burkholderiales > Burkholderiaceae_F > Sutterella. The sequence goes on along the minus strand of CAZUXQ010000060.1, from coordinate 6,129 downwards.
GGTTCGCTCGAAGGCGCGAATGCGCGGACCAAGCTGATCAAGCGGATCGCCTGCGGCTGCCGCGACCTCAATTGATTCGTTCTGAAATTCAAGGCGGCGTTTCCTGGTACGGGAGCCAATCCGCTGCAGCTGCCGGGAGCACGGACGGCGGCGATCAAGGGCCGTCTCTGTCTGTCGATCCGGAGCCCTCTTCTTGAAGACTGAGCGGATTGAGCTGCCGCAAAAGGGGCTACGGTTCAATCGGCCGAAATCGGACGAACTCTGCTCGCGGTTGGGCTTTTGGGCTCTGAAGCGTCAGGACTTGGTGCTGATGCTCTTGAAGGGATCGTTGAATTCTGCCGCGACCGAATCGGGCGCCGGCACGAGACCGGGTTCGCCCTGAGCAATGCGGGCTTCGCGCTTTTCGATTTTTTCGGCGGCTTTGTCCTGCTCCTTCAATGCCTTCTTGAGAACGCTCGGATGAATGAACGGGAAGGTGACGCGAACGAGCAGGCCGTGCGGCTCGGCATCCTGCGTGTCGAAGAGTTCGACGCGCCCGCCGGAGCGGCGTACGATGCGGTCGACGATCGACAAGCCGAGGCCCGAACCGGTCACGCCGCTTCGCGCGGATTCGCCGCGCTCGAAGGGACGCATGACTCGGTCGCGCTCGGACGCGGGGAGCCCCGGGCCGTGGTCTGCGACGCTCAGCACGGCGCTGCGGCCGTCCTCGGCCTTTTTGAGGCTCATCTCAAGGCGCAGAATCCCGTCTTCGCTGCGGCCGTAGCGCGTGGCGTTGACGATCAGGTTCTGGATGGCGCGCGAGACTTCGATCGGATGCGCCGTGATGAAGAGCTCGCCGTCGATGTCTGTTTTGAGCGCAACGCTCGAATCGCTTTCGATGCGCGCATTGCTGATCGCCGTGTGCACGGCATCGCCGAAATTCATCATGATCTGGCCTTCATTCGAGCGGCGGGCGTAAGTGAGGAACTGATTGACGATGTTTTCCATCTGCTCGAGATCGCTCACCATGGCGGCTCTCGAATCTTCGGGCAGGTCGGCGAGCTCCACTTCGAGGCGCAGGCGCGTGATCGGCGTGCGCAGGTCGTGCGAGACGCCTGCCAGCAGAAGCTCTCGGTCTGCTTCGATGCGCTGCAGATCCTGATACATGTGGTTGAAGTTCATGTTCACTGCCTGAATTTCGGACGTGGACGCGTCTTCCGGCAGCGGATCAGGATTCCTGCCTTCGCCTACCTGCTTGGCGAATTTCGAGAGCCTCGACAGAGGCTCGATCATGTGGCGCGCAAGGAGCGTGGCGCCGAGAAGCGACGTCAGGCCGGCTGCGACGGCCCAGGAGAGCCATCCCGTGCCGAAGGACGGATCGAGGACGTCGTCTCGGGTTTCGAGCCAATACTGGTCGCCGTCGATGTCGAACGTGACCCAGAGTCCCTTCACGCCGTTCACCGACGTCGCGACGATCGTTTCGGGGCCGAGCGCATTCTTGACGAGCTGTTCGACCAGACCGTCATAGCCTTCCGGGCTGATGCGCACGATGCGGTCCGTTTCGTCGCGCGGCGACACGAGGACGTTTTCGCGAAACGCAAGCGCCCTCAGAAAATCGATGCGGTAAAGGGGATCGGCCGTTACGAGAGCATATTTCGTAAGATTCACGGTCGAGACGATTCGCTGCGCCACTCCCTGCGAATAAGGCAGTTCGGAGAGAACGCGGAAGCTCTGTAGCCAGCCGATGGCCGAGAAGAATATGAGGCCGCACAAAAGCAGAAAAGTCTGCCAGAAAAGACTCGGGCGGTGCGTTTTGAGCTGAGCGATCCAGGACACGGTTGATGCGCTTCTCCGTATGGGGCGGCAGATCGTCATTTTGCTCTTCTTTCCGTACGATTGCCGAAAGAAAAGATTGTCGAACTTCCGAGAAGCTTAAAGCCGCTGTTCCTCAAAGAAAGCGGCTTCGGACTTCTGAAGAATTGCGATCGTCAAAGGCAGACGGTCATTCGCCTTCTTTGCCGGCGTCGCGCGGTCGGCCGTCCGGAATGAAGACGTATCCCAACCCCCAGACCGTCTGCAGGTAGCGCGGCTTTGAGGGATCCGGCTCGATGAGTTTTCTCAGGCGCGAAACCTGAACGTCGAGCGAGCGGTCGAAGGCTTCGTATTCGCGGCCGCGGGCCATTTCCATAAGCTTGTCGCGCGAGAGAGGCTGACGCGGGTGGCGGGCGAACGCCTTCAGCACCGCAAATTCGCCGGTCGTGAGCGATACCGGCTCGCCGTTCTTCTTGAGCACGCGCGTGCTGAGGTCGAGTTCGAAGTCGCCGAACTTCACGACTTCGTCCGTCTTCGACGGGGCCCCCGGAGCGTCCTGAACCGGACGGCGGCGAAGCACCGCATGGATGCGGGCGAGAAGCTCGCGCGGATTGAAGGGTTTCGGCAGGTAGTCGTCCGCACCTAGTTCGAGGCCGAGAATGCGGTCGACGTCTTCGCCGCGGGCCGTGAGAATGATGACGGGCGTCATGTCCTTCTTGGCGCGAAGCTGCTTCAGGATGGAAAGGCCGTCTTCGCCCGGGAGCATGAGGTCGAGGATGAGCGCATCAAAGGATTCGCGGATCCAGAAGCGGTTCATGGCCTGAGCGTTTTCCGCCACGTAGACCTGGAAGCCGTTTTCGCCGAGATAGCGGCGCAGCAGATCGCGCAGGCGAACGTCGTCGTCAACCACAAGAATCTTCGGGGTGCGCTCTTTGGAGGTTTCTCGTTCAGCCACTATGTTCTCCTTGGCCTCCGTCAAACGACAACGGGGCAGCGATTGAAAATTTCGTCTGTTGCATTTTGGACGCTTCCGGCAGGCGTTGTCATCATCAATCAACACGCTGTTACAACTCGAGAAGCTTCATTGCGGTTGCGGAAAATTTTCGGCGGCAAGGCGGATCCTTCGATTTTTTCGGGCATTCCAAGCAACTTCAATTCTTCGAGAAACCGCTTCGGCGTCCGGAAGGATGGCTGCTTCGCGTCTTGATCTGACGCTTTGGAGGGGTTGCCGAACCGTGCGCTTTTCGACGATTCGCCGCGCCGAAGGGGCGGCTGGAGAATGGGCCGAACTCGCAGGCGCCTTCAAATTCCCTTGCGAGAAAAGCTCCGTAACGTTTTGGCCTGCTGGTGCCTGCGTTCAAAGCGCAGGGAGGTTGCTATATTGAGCGACGAGAAATTGCCGTTCAGCCTGCAGGGCTTTTTCGAAGGCGCTTGTCCTTTTCTTCCGTCGAGCTTTCGCTTTGAAGACGGTTTGAGAGGTTTTGCTTTTAAATGAACGTTTCTTCCATACCTGAGCATGTCGTTGCCGCAGCGCTTTGCTGGCTCGTCGCCGGCGCCGCGATGGCGGACTGGACGGACTCGCCGTTCGGCATTCGGCCGGCGGGCGAAGCCGAACTTGCTCCTCTGTGCGGCAGCGGCGAGGAGCCCTGCATCAAGCTCTGGGGGCAGATGTCCCCGAAAGAACGCGCCAAAGTGTGGCTCTATCTTGACGAGGTTGCGAAGGATATCCGCTGGCGCGAAATGACGATAAGAGAGCGCAAAGAGCTTTCTCAGAATCTTTGCGACGGCGACCGCGAAGCGCTGCGCCATCGCTTTACGCTCAACAACGACGAAATTCGCTCGCGCATGGCTGAGTTCCGCAACAAGGAGGCGGCCGAAAGTCACAAAGGCCGGAAGAGCATGTTCCGCATGCGCAGCGAGGAGCGCCGCCGTCTGCGCGAACAGATCTTCGAAGCGCATATGGAATATTCGAAAGCCCATCCTCGTCCTGACGGCCCGAAGCATTAAGAAGCGTCAAATCCCCATGCAAAGCCCTGATTTCGGGGCTTTGGCGTATTTGAAGGCGCCGCAATGCGGAGCGCTTCCGCCGCTGCGCTTCTCTATAATTTGAAAAAAGCCGCCCGGAGAACAAGCGCATCGGGCGAAATCCCTGCGAAATTCTTCGCGCGCCGCCGACATCATCATGACGAATGCCTCAGACCCCATCATCTTTGCTTTGGATGCTGCTCAAGAAGAGTGCGCCGCTGCCGTGCTTCAGGGCAGCAGAGTGCTGAGCGAAATGGTCGAGCACGTCGGCAGCAGGCATGCCGAGTGCATTCTGGCGCTCGCCGACAAGGCGCTCGCGCAAGCGCATGTCGAAAAGCGCGAGATTTCGCTCGTTGCTTTCGGCGCGGGGCCGGGCTCCTTTACGGGTCTTCGCGTCGCGTGCGGCGCGGCGCAGGGCATTGCCTGGGCGCAGGAACTTCCAATTGCGCCCGTTTCGAACCTCGAAGCGCTCGCGCAGCTTGTGCGGGAAGAGCTGTTGCTTCGGCCCGGCGCGCGCATCGGCGTCATGAACGACGCGCGCATGAACGAATGCTATTCGGCCGTCTATGAAGTGCCGGCCGATGGAGGGCGCCTCGTCGCAGCGGCCGGACCCGAACTCGTGAAGCCCGCAGAAGCGAGGCAGTAACTTGAGATGCACCGCGCCGGTTTCTGTGCGGGCACGGCCCGCGCGGCTTATGCCGGCGTCTTCGACGCACCCGAAGACGCGGCGCTCTGGGACGGCCCCTCGACGGGACTTGCCGCGAGTATCGGGCGTCTGGCCTTCGAAGACTTCAAGACGGGCCGAACGGTTTCGCCCGCGCTTGCCGCGCCGATTTACGTGCGCAACCGCGTCGCGCTCACGATCGAAGAGCGCGCCCGAGGAGAGCGCCTCTGATGGCGGATTGGCGCATTCGAGAGGCCCGCGAAGAAGACGCGGCCGAACTCGCCCGCATCGAGGCGGAGATCGAGGCGGCGCCCTGGAGCGAAAAGGCCTTTCGCGATCAGCTTGCATCGGGCTGGCCGCTTCTTGTTCTGACGCCCGCAGAAAAAGAAAGCGATGCGGCCGCAGGCTATGCGGCATTCATGCCGGCGCTCGACGAACTCGAGCTTCTCATACTGGGCGTTGAGAAGACGCATCAGCGTCAGGGCATTGCCCGCGCGTTCATGACGGCGCTGCTCAAGGATGCCTTTCGAGCAGGCTGCGGCGCCGTGCATCTGGAAGTTCGCGCAAAGAACGAAGCCGCAATAGGACTTTATGAAAAGCTCGTGTTTGCTCTCGTCGGACGCAGACGCGGCTACTATTTGGCAAAAGGCATCAGGGAAGATGCGCTTTTGATGCGTCTCGATGCCGGCGGCCTCAAGGAGGCTGGGACCGGCGCGCGCGCAAGGCACCGCATCGAGAGCCGCTATTCATTCGAAGCGCACCACAACTTCCGGCAATTCAAGGATTCGAGCGTCTAGGGAGAGAGAGTCATGTTTACGAAGGAAACATTGAGCTTCTTAGACGAAATGGGGCTCGGACCCGCATGGCTCCTTCGAGAAGCGCCCGACCCGAGCTTCGACGAGCCGGTGCGGCGGCGTCTTCCCGGCAAGGCGCCGTCCGGCGCCGCGCAGAATGCCCCCTTCAATCAGGAAGCCGGCCGTCAGCCTCCTTCTTCCGCTTCATCGGCCGCGACCGCGCCGCAGGCGCGGTCCTTCGGGCGGAGAATGCCGATCGGTCGCAGCGCGGCGCCGCCGGCTTCGGCCGCTTCTTCAGCGCAGGCGAGCGCCGTCTTCCTGTCGCCTGCACAGGCCGACGAAATCCGGTCGGCCGACTGGGAGACGCTCAAGACGATCGCCTTCGGCTGCAAATGCTGTCCGATGGCTTCGACGCGCCAGCACGTCGTCTTCGGCGAAGGCGAACCCGGTCCGAAACTCGTCGTCGTGGGCGAAGCGCCGGGCGCGGAAGAAGACCTGCAGGGCGTGCCTTTCGTCGGAAAGTCCGGCAAGCTTTTGACGGCCATGCTCGATTCGATCAACATCGAGCGCAGAAAGGACGTGGTGATTCTCAACGTGCTCAAGTGCCGTCCGCCTCGAAACCGCAACCCTGAACCCGCCGAAATCGTCTGCTGCACGCACTATCTGATGCGGCAGCTCGACATTCTGAAGCCCGATTTGCTGTTCCTGATGGGCCGCTTTGCGGCGCAGGCCCTCTTGGGCATGGCGCCTGCGGATTCGGTCGGCAGAATGCGCGGCCGCGTGCACGAAGCGCGCGTGGGCGATCGCACGGTGAAGGCCGTGGCGACTTATCATCCTTCCTATCTCCTGCGTTCC
>CAZUXQ010000059.1:0-8687 GCA_964624425.1 uncultured Sutterella sp. | reverse complement strand
CGAAGCGCAGGCTCACCGGATAGGTTTTCTCAAGGACGAACGCGCAGAGATCTCGCTCGAGGTGACCGGCTTCGATCTTCTGCAGAAGCGAGGCCGAGAGACCGCAAGAGGCGGCGACCGCTTCATACCCCATGCCCTTGTCGGCCAAGCACACGGCGCAGGCGTCGGCTTCCGCATAGCGCATGATTCGGTCGACGAAGCCGTCCGTCATTTCCTGAAGCGGTCGGGCGCGCGAGAAGAAGGACGTGATTTCGTAGAGCTGCGCGAGATGGCGGTTCTTTTCTTCGACGCTCGCCGTTTTGTCGGCGACCTTCTGTTCGAGATTGTTGTAGAGATCCTCCAGGCGTTCGGCCATGCGGTTGAAGCCCGCGACGATGGTGCCGATTTCGTCTTCGGATTTGTTTTCGACGCGCGCGGAAAGATCGCCGCCGGAGAGCTTGTTGATGCCCTCGCCCAAGCGTTCGAGCGGCCGGATTACCCATCGAAGGAGCAGCGCAATGATGGCAAAGAGGCTTCCCGCCGCGAGCACGATCAAAAGCGCCTGCAGGTATCGAAGCTGCCAGAGAAGCGTGCTTCGCGCCGCGTCGATCTCTTCGGTGAAGAGCGAAATCTCTTCTGCGAACGCATTGATGCGCGCCATGCGGATGTGTTCGCCTTTGCCCTTCGCCTCGGCCAAAAGCGGATAAAGCGTCTTCTGCCATTCGGACTCGATGCGCGTCAGGCTGTCCTGGATGCTCTCCGCCTGCGGCAGCCGCAGCGGCTGCCAGCGGTCGCCGTGCTTCAGAAGCGCGAAGCTGCGGTTGAGCATCGAGACTTCCGCATCGAATTCGTCCTGACTGTAGCCGCTTTGCGCAAAGAGCGCCGCACGGAAAACCGAATTGCGGATTTCAGCCGCCGCAAACTTCCCGGCCGCACTCGCTTCGAGCTGCCAGTTGAGGTACATCGTGTAGCCGATGGACGACACGATGAAGCTCACCCACAAAAGCGTGAGGAGCAGAAGACGTGCCGAAAGGCTTTTGAAGAACTTGGACGCTCGCATCGTCATCGGCGCATCCTGCAGCAAATCTCAAATGAGTTCGGGCTGAGCGTCGTCGAGCGCTTCCGCTGCCGGCGCTTCGCCGCCCGCAGCGGACTTCGGGAGCGCTTCGACGCTCTCGGCGCGCCACGTGATGCTCAGGGTCTTTCCCTTTCGCGCTCTGTGCATCGAGTGCGCGGCAAGACTCTTCCTGCTGAGAATCGTCGAGCGGCTTTTGCCGCCGCGTCCTTTGCCGCTCACCAAGAAGCCGCGCTCGTCGGCAACGGCAAAGGAAATCAGCGTCTGGCCGGCCTCGCACTGCATGAGCGCGACGCCCCTGCCGCCCGAGGAGAGGCGGCGGAGTTCTTCAAGCCCGTAGACGAGGATCTTATTGTCGGATGAGAGGCACGCCATGCGGTCCGCCCCCGGCTCGACGAGCTGCGGCGGCAGCACGGCATGGCCATCCGAGACCTTCACGAAGAGGCGTCCCGCCTTCATGCGGGAGGCAAGGTCGCCGACAGCGCAGATGAAGCCCATGCCTTCGGTCGTTGCAAGCACTACGTCGCGCTTCGGATCGGCGGCAACGTAGCCGGCGATCTCGACGCCCTTTTCGAGTTCGAGGAAGGAAGAGAGCGGCAGACCATCGCCGCGTGCGCCCGGAAGCGCCGAAACGGCTATTGCATACGTGCGGCCGCCCTTGTCGACCACTATGAGCGCATCGACCGTTCGGCATTCGATGGCCGTTTCCAGCCCGTCGCCCATCTTGAAGCTCATGAGCGTGCAGTCGTGGCCGTGCCCGGCGCGCGAGCGCAGGAATCCCTTCTTCGAGATGACGACCGTGACGGGTTCGTCGGCGATCGTCTGCTCGATCACGGTGGTCTGCGCTTCCTTCACGAGCGTGCGGCGCTCGTCGCCGAATTCCTTCGCCGCCTCTTCGATTTCCTTGGCAACCAGACGCTTCAAAACGCCTTCGGAGCCGAGAACGCGCTCGAGCGACTGACGCTCCTTCGCGAGCTTCGCGAGCTTCTTTTCGATTTCGATCGCGGCCAAGCGGGCGAGCATGCGCAGACGGATTTCGAGAATGTCTTCCGCCTGACGGTCTGTGAGCTGAAATTCGGCCATGAGAGCGCTCTTCGGATCATCGCTTCGGCGAATGATTTCAATTACGCGGTCGATGTTGAGAAGAACGAGCTGGCGGCCTTCGAGAACATGGATGTCGTCGAGCACTTTTTCCAAACGGGCGCGCGAACGCTTTCTCACCGTTTGGATGCGGAACTGCAGCCATTCTCTGAGGATTTCGAGGAGCGTCTTCTGCGCGGGCTTCCCGTCGATGCCGAGCATCACGAGATTCACGGGCACGTTCGATTCGAGATCCGTCTGCGAGAGAAGGAAGCTGACGAATTCGTCGCGGTTGATGCGGCTCGTCTTCGGCTCGAAGACGAGCCGCACGGGAACGCCCTTTCCCGACTCGTCGCGAACGCGGTCGAGCATTGAGAGCATGGCGGCTTTGGCCTGCTGCTGCTTCGCGGAGAGCGTCTTCTTGTCCTTCCTCGCCTTCGGATTCGCGATGAGCTCGATGCGGTCGAGAATGATTTTGGACGATGCCGCCGGCGGCAGTTCGTCGACGACAAGCTGCCACTGTCCGCGGGCAAGATCTTCGAAGTGGTAGCGTGCGCGAACGCGCAGCTTCCCGCGGCCCGCAGCGTAGATGCCGCGCACTTCGCTGCGCGACGAAATGATCTGCGCGCCGCAGGGAAAGTCCGGCGCGGGCAGGATTTCCATCACCTCGTCGAGCGTTGCTTCGGGCTTTTCCAGAAGAAGCACGCAGGCCTCGGCAACCTCGCGCAGATTGTGAGGCGGAATTTCGGTTGCCATGCCGACCGCGATGCCCGATGCGCCGTTCAAAAGCACGAAGGGCAGCTTCGCGGGAAGTTCGACCGGCTCGAGAAAATTGCCGTCGTAATTCGGAACGAAATCCACAGCCCCCTGATCGAGTTCGTCGAGGAGAAGCCTTGCGATCGGCATCAAGCGCGTTTCCGTATAGCGCATGGCCGCCTGCGAGTCGCCGTCGCGCGAGCCGAAGTTGCCTTCGCCGGCGATGAGCGGATAGCGCATCGCAAAGTCCTGCGCCATGCGCACGAGCGCGTCGTAAACTGAGAGGTCGCCGTGCGGATGGTACTTGCCGAGAACGTCGCCCACGACGCGCGCGGACTTCACGTTCTTCTTGTCCCAGTGCACGCCCATGCGGTCCATGTCGAGAAGAATGCGGCGCTGCACCGGCTTCTGCCCGTCGGACACTTCCGGCAGTGCGCGGCTCTTGACGACCGACATCGCATATTCGAGATAGGCCTGCGAAGCGTAGCGCGCGAGAACGAGCGCGCCGTCTTCTTCGGCCTCGCCGTTCATTGCGGCGTCGACGGGCGAATGCTCTTCGGCCGCTCCATTTTCTTCGGGAGCTTCGCCGGCAGCGGTCTCGGCTGCCGAGAGCTTCTCCTTCTCATCTGCAGGCATCGATTCCCGCGCGGCGTCGGCCGCCGCTTCAACGGCTGCGGCTTTCGGTTCTGCCGCCCTTGCGTCCGCTGCCGAATCCATGTCGGCGCCGTCGAAACCGAAATCGTCAAAAAGGCTCAGCGAGGAGAGTCCGCCGTCCTGCTTCTTCTTTGCCATTCAAATCTGCTCCACTAAATTCGGCTTCAGTTCAGCTACACATCGGCTTCGACCTGATTGCCGTAGGCTTCCATCCAGAAACGGCGGCCGCTGGCTTCGCTGCCGCTCATGAGAAGGTTCATCACGGTCCGCGTCGTTTCTTCGGACACGCTTCCGAAGCTCACAGGCAGCAGTCGGCGCGTATCGGGATTGAGCGTCGTCTCGGCCAGCTGCTCGGCCTTCATTTCGCCCAAGCCCTTGAAGCGGCTTACCTTGAGCTGCGCATCCTCGAAGCCTTCTTTTCTGAGAGAATCGCGCGTGCGCTGCAGTTCGCGCTCGTCGAGGCAGTAGATCTTGCGTTCGGGCTTGCCTCTCTTCTTCGGCACGTCGACGCGGAACAGCGGCGGCATGGCGACATACACATGGCCGAGCTCGATCAATTTCGGGAAATGCCTGAAGAAGAGCGCGAGAAGAAGCACCTGAATGTGCGAGCCGTCCACGTCAGCGTCCGATAGGATGCAGATCTTGCCGTAGCGCAGGCCCTTCAAATCGGGTTCTCCATCCTTTCCGTGCGGGTTGACGCCGATCGCAAGCGCTATGTCGTGAATCGTGTCGGAGCGGAAAAGTTCTTCCGAATCGACTTCCCAAGTATTGAGGATCTTGCCTCGCAGCGGAAGCACCGCCTGAAATTCTTTGTCTCGGCCCATCTTCGCCGAGCCGCCGGCCGAGTCGCCTTCCACGATGAAGAGCTCGCTGCGGCTGATGTCGTTGGTTTCGCAGTCGGTGAGCTTGCCCGGCAGAACGGCGACGGTCGAGGTCTTCTTCTTTTCGCAGCGGGCTGCCAGACGCTGGCGGGACTGCGCCTGACTGATGATGTGTTCGGAAAGCTTTTTGCCTTCTTCGACATGATCGTTGAGCCAGAACTCAAACTGCGCGCGCACGAAGTTGCCTACGAGCCTGAACGTATCGCGGCTCGTGAGCTTCTCTTTCGTCTGCCCCTGGAACTGCGGGTCGAGCGCCTTGGTCGAGAGAACGAAGTTCGCGCGGCTGAAGACGTCTTCGGCGAGCACCTTGACGCCTTTCGCCTGCAGGCCGTGCGCCTCCATGAAGGCGCGCATCGCCTGATACAGACCGTCCTTAAGGCCCGACTCGTGCGTGCCGCCCTGCGGGGTCGGGATGAGATTCACGTAGCTTTCGCGCGTCAGGGCGCCTTCAAGCGTCCAGCTCACCACCCAAGCGGCGCCTTCGCCGGCGGAAAAGCCTTCCGTGCCCTCATCGGCGAAGCCCGACGCTTCGAAGGGCTCGATCAGCGCATCGCCCTTGAGCTCGCTCATGAGGTACTGCTTGAGGCCGCCCTCATACTTCCAGCGTTCTTCGATGCCTGCGGCTTCGTTTCTGTAGTTCACTTCGCAGCCGGGCAGGAGCACCGCTTTCGAGCGCAGAAGACGCACGAGCGCCTGCTGTGGGATCTCGGCGCTGTCGAAATATTTCGGATTCGGATAGACAACGACGCGCGTGCCCGTCTGAGACTTCGGCCTCGGGCTCTTCTTCACTTCCAAAGGTTCCGCAACAAAGCCGTCTCGGAAGCCGATCGTCGCTTCCTGACCGTCTCGCCAAACAGTAACGACGAGACGGCTGGAGAGCGCATTCGTCACCGAAACGCCCACGCCGTGCAGGCCGCCCGCAAAAGAGTACGGGCCGGAACCGTCCGCCTTCGCAAACTTGCCGCCTGCGTGCAGGCGCGTGAAAACGAGTTCGACGACGGGCATTCGTTCCTCGGGATGAAGTCCCGTCGGAATTCCTCGGCCGTTGTCTTCGACTTCAATGCCGCCGTCGGCGCGCAGCGCAACGCTGATGCGCGTGCCGAACCCGGCAAGCACTTCGTCGCTCGCATTGTCGACGACTTCCTGGATGATGTGAAGCGGATTGTCCGTGAGCGTATACATGCCCGGACGCTGCTTCACGGGCTCAAGCCCCTTCAAGACGCGAATTGAGTCGACGTCGTAGCTTTGCGAACTCTTTTTCGTAGCCATTCAATACCCGATCAACACTGAGAGCGCCGACATTCTTCCAGAGAATGCGGCGCAGTCTTCTTATTCTTCTTCCGGCGCCCGAACGCGCGGCATTCGCCGCGATCACGCGGCCCGCACTTGAGAGAGCGCCGAGCAAAACTTGCCTGGAATTCAAAAACCGCTTCAATTTTAGCAACGCGAAGCACCGTGCCTGCGGTTGCGGGCTCTCAGGATCGCTGCAGAGGCGTCTTCCTGCAACAGAGTCCGCGAAAATTGGATCTTCCGAACGGGAAACGCCTTGGAATCCCTGCCGCAGCAACCGAAAGGCGCTTCTTCATTCAACTGGGCAAAAATCCCGGCCGCGGATAAAATTAATATCTTGCCAATCGGCTTCGAGCTAGGTACTTCAAGCAAGATCGACCGCAGCCCCGGCGGCTTCGCCGGGCCGGCAACAACAAAGGAGGTTTTCCCGTGGGCAAGCTTTATATGGGTTTCGATGCCGGAACGCAGAGCGTCAAGGTTGCTGTTTGCGACGAGAATTTTTCGCTTGTTGCAAGTCATTCCGAGCCGACTGAACTCAGATACCCGCAACCGGGTTGGGTGGAAATGGATGTCGACATGTACCTTCGGACATGCCTGAGCTGCATGAAGAAGGTCAATGCCGGCCTGCGCGAAGCAGGCCGCAATCCCGAAGACGTGGCCGCCATCATGGGCGACGGCGTCATCTGCGGGATCGTCGGCATCGACGAGGATGCCAATCCCGTAACGCCCTACATCAACTACCTCGACAGCCGCACGACAGCCGACGTCGAGTACGTCAATTCGCTCGGCCTCGGCATTTGGGGCAAGGAAACGGGCAATCCTGAAGCTTCTCCGATGTTCCCGGCGATGTTCGCGCGCTGGTTCCTGAAGAACTGTCCCGAATTCAGGAAAAAAGGCGTGAAGTTCGTTCACGACGCGCCCTACATCCTCATGAAGCTCGCCGGCCTCAAGGGCAAGGACGCCTTCATCGACTGGGGCACGATGTCGGGCTGGGGCTTGGGCTACGACGTCAAGGCGAAGCGTTGGTCCGAAGCGCAGCTTGAAATTCTCGGCATCGACGAAAAATTCATGCCGGCCATCAGGAAGCCTTGGGACATTGTCGGCCATCTTTGCCCCGAAATGGCCGAAGCCGCCGGCTTCCCCGCCGGCATTCCGATTCTTGCGGGCGCGGGCGACACGATGCAGTCTATGTTGGGCTCGGGCATCTTCGAGGCGGGTCAGGGCGTCGACGTAGCGGGCACCTGCGCCATGTTCTGCGTCTCGACGAACGGCATCATCCCTGAACTCTCAAAGCCCGGCATGAGCCTCATCTTCAATTCGGGCACGCTTCCCGACACGTACTTCTATTGGGGCTTCGTTCGCACGGGCGGCCTCGCGCTGCGCTGGTTCAAGGACAACGTCTGCCGGAAAGCGGGCGGCAACCCATACTATCAGACGCTCTCGGAAGGCGCCGCCAAGGTGCCTGCGGGCTGCCGCGGCGTTCAGTTCCTGCCCTACCTCACAGGCGGCTACGGCGACGAAAAAGAAGCAAGCGGATGCTTCCTCAACATGACGATGGACGACGATCAGTTCGTCATGTGGCGCGCCGTGCTCGAAGCGATAGGCTTCGACTACATGGGTCTTGCCGACGGCTACCGCGCCGCCGGAGTCGATCTCAACCGCATTACGGTGACGGAAGGCGGCAGCCGCGACGGTCTTTGGAACCAGATCAAGGCCGACATGCTCGACGCCGAAGTCGTGCGCTTCAAAAACCCGGGCGGCGCCGTCGTCACGAACTGCGTCTTCGGAGCGTATGCCTCCGGCGGCCTGACGGACGTGAAGGCTGCGCTTTCGAGCATCATTTCCGAAAACGGCCTCTACAAGCCTGACGCCAACCTCGTGAAGCGCTACCGCAAGCTCTTCGAGAATCGTCAGGCGCTCGTGAAGACCGATCTCAAGGACGCCTTCTCGCGCTTGACGAAGATGCGCGCGATCGATTAGTTCCGCATCTGCCGCAAGACCGGCAGGCCGAAAGATCTGTCGGTCTTTTTCATCGCGGCGAGAAAATGCAGACAGAAATCTGCAATGCGCTCGAAAGTCCTTCGATCAATGCATTTGGCCGCTGATGCCCGCTTCCGAACAAGGAGATGTCCGCTGCAGGCTCGGCATCGAGCGCTTCGCCCGTGTTCGGCTAGCGATAGGATTGAATTGCATTGTGCCGCAGAAATATGCAGTCAATTTGAGTTTTCGAGTCAGAGGCTCTAATTCTGTGCGGCTGATGCCGCAAGGCGTTTGTTGTACTTGTTGTGCTCGAGAGCCGCAATCGATGCGTCCGGCAGGTTGTGCAAGCCAAAGTGCTTCTAGGCCCCATGCCGCTGAAATGCCTCAGCGGACAAAAAGTCCGACTGCCTGCATGCTCGTATCGCTTGCCGTAGACGAGCATTCCCAACATTGGATACAATATTTAGAAATTATTTCAACCCCCTCCTTGATATGGCAGAAAGCAGGTTCACATGTGCTCTTCGTGTAAACGAGGCAAGACTTATTGAGGAAGCTGTCAAGATTAGTCGGCCTGCGTCTCTGATCATGTCTCAGAGTCCGTGATCCTCGGGGTGTGTAGGGGGGGGGGGCAGCAGACATGCCGACCATTGGTTTGATTCATATCATCTAGCCCAACTATTTCTCTATTCAAGCAGGAGTCCTGCGCCGACTCTTCATCCTCAACGTACGGATGAGTCTTTATTTCTGCACGAAGAGCCTTGGGGATCCTCTGAGCAGATGCCCGTTTCCGGCGGACAGTCTGCTTTTTTAAAACAACACAAATTTGAACGGCCGGACAGTCCAGTTCAAATCCGCTCAACCTCCACTGAAAAGGCCCTTTCGAGTCCGTTTTCCCAGACAGCGGACGCATTTGCCCATCACTCTCTTTTTCCAGTCCCAAGCGAAGAGATTCGCCAAGGTCGGCATCGTGCTGATGCGATGGGCGTTCTTCC
>CAZUXQ010000058.1:0-8806 GCA_964624425.1 uncultured Sutterella sp. | reverse complement strand
CGAAGGCATGACGCGCTACGTCCATATTTCGACGGGCAACTACAATCCGGGCACGGCCAAAATCTACACGGATTTTGCGCTCTTCACCTCGAACCGCGAAATCTGTGCCGACGCGACCGACCTCTTCAACGTCATCACGGGTTATTCAAACCAGACAAAATACAAGCAGCTTGTCATTTCGCCGCACTCGACCCGCAACGCGATCCTCGCTCATATCGAAGCTGAAATCGCGCATCACAAGGCGGGCCGTCAGGGCGAAATCGTCTTCAAGTGCAACCAGCTCGTCGACCGCAAGATCATCGAAGCGCTCTACCGCGCAAGCCAGGCGGGCGTGAAAATCCAAATTCTCGTTCGCGGCATCTGCTGCCTGCGCCCGGGCATTGCCGGCGTAAGCGACAACATCCGCATCACGAGCATCGTGGGCTTCTTCCTCGAACATGCCCGCGCCTACTGGTTCAAGAACGGCGGCGATCCGCAGCTCCTGATCGGCTCGGCCGATCTGATGCCGCGCAACCTCGACGGCCGCATTGAAGTGCTCGTGCCGATCCTCGACAAGAGCATCAAGGACCGCATCAAGGCGACGCTTGATCTGCAGCTTGCCGACAACGTCCAGTGTTGGGAATTGAAGAGCGACGGCCGCTACGAACGGCTCAAGGTTCCCGCCCGCGGAAAGGCCGTCGATTCTCAGGCCGTCTTGGCGAAGAACTTCGGCCACGCGAAGTAGCCGCTGATCTGGATTCAGCTTGCCAACGCTGCGCCGCAAGCGCCGCCACGACGCTTGATGTCCCTTTTTTTTTCAGCAAATTCCCTAGTCCTAAGAAACGCAAAAAAAAACGGATTTTTTGCCTCAGTCTCTGCGGACTGGGATTTTGCTCCCCGGCGCAGAAGAGCGGCATCCTCCGGACGCCGGCGGCCGCAGCGCTACCCGCAGGATCCGGCTTTTCCTCCATACAATACCATCATCCTCAGACATTCTCCCGTTTCGCCGAAGCCGAAGCATCGCTTTGATGCGGATATCCTATCCTCCTCTCCGCTTGAGCGCTCCTGCCGAAGAACCGCACTCTTCCGCTCTCGCCGCCGGAAGTCCGCAACGCACTGCGGAAAACCGTCACGACCGGGCCGTCCAGCATTTCTGACAAATATGCTTCCATAAAAAGCGGCGTGCGGGATGCGAAGCGCGAGACGAATATTCGCTTGCTGACGCAACGAGCGCCGCATTTTCATGCGGCGAAGCAGCAGAAAAAACAAAAGCGGTTCGACCTTGCATCGAACCGAAGAAGGTCCATGCGAAGCGAGGCCCCGCCCTGCAGGGCCTCGAAGGAAGGGAAGGACTCTCATCAGTCCATCGGCTTGCGCAGTCTCTCCGCGCGCCTGCAGGCGGCAATCGTAAAGAGCGCATCGGACGACGAATTGAGAGCCGTCTCGCAGGAATCCTGCAGAACGCCGATGATGAAGCCGACGGCGATCACCTGCATGGCGATGCTCTGGTCAATGCCGAAGAGGCTCGTCGCAAGCGGAATGAGCATGAGCGAACCGCCCGGAACGCCTGAAGCGCCGGCGCAGATCGACGCGACGAACGAAAGGAAAATCGCGGAAGGAACATCCACCGGCACATTGAGCGAGAAAGCCGCCGACAAAGTAAGCACCGTAATCGTGATGGCGGCTCCGGCCATGTTGATCGTCGCTCCGACGGGAATCGACACGGCATAAGTCGACTCAGGCAGGTTGAGACGGCGGCAGATTTCCATGTTGACGGGAATGTTGGCCGCGGACGAACGAGTGAAAAAAGCGGAAATGCCGGATTCACGAAGCGTCATGAACGTGACGGGATAGGGATTCTCGCGCGTGCAGAACCAGACGAGAATCGGGTTCACCACGAGCGCGACGAAGAACATCGAACCGAGAAGAAGGATCAGAAGACGCGCATAGCCCGCCATCGTGCCGAGGCCCGATTCGGAGATCGTCGAGGCAATCAAGCCGAAAATGCCGATGGGAGCAAAGCGGATGACGATGCGGACGATGAACTCCACTCCCTTCGCAGCATCCGTAAGCACGATGCGCGTTGCATCATTGCCCCTGCGGAGCACAATGCCCATGGCGACGGCCCAAGCAAGGATTCCAATGTAATTGCCATTGGCGACGGCGTTCACTGGATTGTCGACAACATTGAGAATGAGGTTGCCGAGTACTTCTCCGATGCCGCCCGGCGCAGAAACGCTCTCCGCAGTGGGAGCCAGTTCAATTGCCGTCGGCCAGATGAAGCTCGCCAGCACGGCCGTGCCGGCGGCAAGGAACGTGCCCGCGGCATAAAGGATCAGAATAGGCTTGATGTGGGGATTGGCGCCGGCCGGCTGGTTCGCAATCGAGCTCATGACAAGCACAAAGACAAGAATCGGCGCAACTCCCTTCAAAGCCGTCACGAAGATCGTGCCGAGGAAGCCGGCCTTTTCGGCCAGATCCGGGGAGACAAGTGCAAATCCTATGCCGAGAAGAAGACCTACAAGAATCTGTTTTACAAGCGATGCCTGCAGAAACGGCATCGCAAACCTGAAGACGCCCTTCATTTTTTGCTCCGAAGAGGGATTTCCTTAGCAGCCGGGGAAAGCATTTGCCCAGAGGATTTTGAGGAAGGCTAGCAAAGATTCTCCGAGTCCCTCCGGCCGGCTCTCCCTCTTTTCTCCGTTCTTTGCGTTAAGGCAAACACGTTATCGGATACTCCGATGCCGGAGCATTCCAAACTGGAAAGAGGGTCGATTTTTTCGGACGCGTCCAGTTGAGCAAAGCTGGTCAAGCGAAAATGCCTTGACTGGAGTTTCTGTCATGACCTTGCCCCGCAGACAGCCGCTCGATCCTTTCGGAGAAACAAACACCGCTGAAGGTCTGATGCCGAGCTTGCGGAAACGCCGCCTCAAAAGCTTGAACCTCGCCTTTGAGACAGTCCTCGACATCAATGCGAATGTCCTTGACGCCTCGGTTCTTCAGTCCGCCGACAGCATCGGTCCAGAGGGCTGCGTCCTCATCATCCGCATGCCCAAAACCCGACTTTAAAGGGATGGATCCGTGGCTTTGCCTTTGCCGGCAAGGATTTGAAGCCAGTCTGCGGCTGCCATTTCTGTATGGAAGCGCAGTGCACTTCAGCGGCAGTAGAAACCTTGGGAAGCATCCGGCGCAAGCTCGGGGGAAAGCTGCCGTTTTCCGACATTCCCGGTGCTGCCCATCAATCGCCAAATGCCCTGTGCTTCATGACTTTCCCATGCGTTCTTTCGTCTAATTTTGATTAAAATCGGGAAAAATTCTCGAGCGCCGCCCGTCAGCATGCCGACGGCCGAATGCGCGGTCATGTTTCTGATGCCGATCCGCTGCGGATCTTGATGCGCGCCGCATCGAAAAAGGCCGCGGGATGCATGCTCTCCAACGGGCGGCTCTCCCCCATTCGCGCATGTTCTCGAGCACGCGATCCGTCGCGAAGCTTGCGCAATCCGGACTGATGCCTGCCTCGCGCAAATTCTCGACGAACGCTTGAGCATCCCGAATGCTCGTGCCTCGGGAATGCATTGCATCGATCTGCTCCTCAATCCTGCCGAGCGAGCGGCAGCGCTTGAGGCCAGCGGACGTACTGTTTCAATCGCGGAGAATATCGAGCATCAGAGGACCGCATTCCGTTCTGAGTTTTTTCTTCGTCGAGCCATAGCGCTTGCTGGACGTGCCGGCTTGTTCCGTCAGGACAGCCGGAACTTCGTCTTCTGCAGGACTTATTCCCTTCAGATGCGCATCCATTTCACCCAGAAGCACGGCTTCGAACAGACGTCTGGAAAAGCTTCCGGCTGCATCCGGACAGACTTCCTGCGGAGAGTCCCGCCTGCCGGACAGGACTGCATCGACGCATTCGTCAATGGCTTCGTCGAGCAGTGCGGATTCGATGCTTTTCCTGCGGGAGACGCAGTTGAGTTTCGTTTTGCCTGCGATCATAGAGCCTGCCCAGATCAGGGGCTCCAATCATCCACGCAGAATTTTTGACAGTCTCTTGTCCGACGGCGAATTCGGAACTGCAACTTCAATGGTGCGGTTCCGATAGATCAGAATGCACAAGCCGATGAAAGCGGCGAACATCAGGCGGCCGAACTCGAGAAACCTGGTCTGAATTCAAGAGAATTCAGACGGGACGCCGTCACTGAGCGGCCAAACAGGCCTTGATGCGCGCCAAGCCGCGTCTGCAGCGTCCTGCAAGCCGATCGAGCGTCACGTAGACCACAGGGGTCGTGTAGAGCGTAAGCACCTGTGAAAAGGCCAGCCCGCCGCAAATGGCGATGCCGAGCGGACGATTGAGCGCAGCAGTGCTGCCCGACTGAATGACGAGCGGCAGTGCGCCGAAAAACGCGCACAGCGTCGTCATCAGGATCGGCCGAAAGCGCTTGTCGCAGGCTTCAAGCGCCGCCGCTTCGGGCGAAAGCCCGCGAAGCTTCTCAGCCTCAATCGCGAAGTCGATCATCAGAATGGCGTTCTTCTTCACGATGCCGATCAGCAGCAAAATCCCGATGAGCGCGATCACCGTGAGTTCCGTGCCGCTGATCATCATCAAAATAAGCGCGCCGATCCCGGCCGAAGGCAAGGTGGAAAGAATCGTCACGGGGTGAATCCAGCTCTCGTAGAGAATGCCCAGCAGAATGTAGATCGTCATAATGGCCGCCAGAATCAGCCAAGGGATCTGCTTGAGCAGCGTCTCGAACGTTTTTGCGGTGCCCTGCAGACTGGCGTGCATCGTATCGGGCATTCCGATCGAAGCCACCGCCGCATCAATGGCCTCCCGGGCGCGCTCCAGACTCACGCCGTCGGCCAAATTAAAGGCAATCGTCGTCGCCGCCATCTGACTTTGGTGCGCCACTGAAAGCGGCGCCGTGCTTTGCTCAAAATGCGCGACAACATTGAGCGGCACCCGTTCGCCTTGATCGTTGATGAGATCGACTTCGTCCAGGAAGCCGGGATGCTCCTTCATCGCCGGATCGAGACCGAGGATGCAGTAGTACTGATTGAGCATGCGGTACTGCGTGGCAATTTGGCGCTGGCTGAAGGCGTTGGAGAGGTAGGCGTCGATGTCCGAGGCATCAAGCCCGTAGCGGGACGCCGCATCACGGTCGATCACGATGCGCACCTCCGGACCTCCGCTTTCCGAGTCGCTGTCGACGCTCGTCAGTTCAGGCAGTCCCTTCATCACCGCATAGACCTTGGGCGCCCAGGTGTTGAGATCGTCCAGGCTGTCGCTCAAAAGCGTGTACTGGTACGACGCATTGGCGCTGCGCCCGCCCACGCGCAGATCCTGCGCCGCCATCAAAAAGAGCTGCGTGCCCGGCACATCCGCTGCGGCGCGCGTCAGGCGATTGGCGATTTCCGCGGCCGTCGCATCCCGATCGTCAAAGTCCTGCAGGCGAATGAAGAACCGGCCGGTGTTGCGCGACCCTGGGCCGTCGCCGCCCGTCGAGGCCAGCACGTAGCGTACGGCGGGATCTTTGAGAAGGTTCCCGCTGATTGCCTGCAGCCGCTCGTTCATCGTGTCGAAGCTTGTGGAGAGGTCGCTGCGGGCCATGCCCATAATCATGCCGTTGTCCTGATTGGGAAAGAGCCCTTTGTCGATGACGCCGTAGAGATAGAAATTGGCCGCAATGACTGCCGCCAGCATCGCCAGCGTTGCCTTGGGATGACGAATTACGGCGCCGAGACTCGCCATATAGCGGCGGTGCAGCGCGCAATAGCCCCGGGCAAAGACGCGCAGCAGCCAGAACTCCCGGCTTCTGTCGGGTGCATCGCCGACGCGGGGCTTGGGCTTGAGCAGGCGCGCCGAGAGCATCGGCGTGAGAGTGAGCGAAACGACCATCGACACGAGCAGAGCAGCCGACAGCGTCACCGCAAATTCCTTGAAGAGACGCCCGACAATGCCCTCCATCAAAAAGAGCGGAATGAACGCGGCAATGAGCGAGAGCGTCATCGACAGCACCGTAAAGCCGATCTGACGGCTGCCCTCGAGCGCCGCCTGCATCGGCGCCATGCCCTCTTCAATGTGCCGGTCGATGTTTTCGAGCACCACGATGGCGTCATCGACCACAAAGCCCGTCGAGATGATCAGCGCCATCATCGACAAGGCGTTGAGGCTGAAGCCGAGCAAATACATCACCCCGAAGGTAGCGATGATGGAGATCGGCAGTGCGAGCGCCGGAATGATGACCGCCCGTCCGCGGCGCAGGAACAAAAACACCACCACTATCACGAGCAGCACGGCGATGATCAGCGACTCTTCGGTGTCCGCCAGCGTTTGGCGCACGGAGAGCGACTGATCGATCGCCAGCGTGATCTTCGTGCCCGAGGGAAGCATCTCGTTCAAGATCGGCAGCTGGCGCTTGATTGCGTTCACGGTCTCGATCATGTTGGCGCCCGCCTGGCGCGTCACCGAAATGGACACCGAAGCTTCGTTGTTGAAGTATCCCGCCGAATAAGCATCCTCCACCGAGTCGTAGACATGAGCGACGTCGCCGAGCCTCACCGCCGCGCCGTCCTGGTGCGCAATCACAAGGTCTCGGTATTCGCGCGCCTCGGTCATTTGACCGTTGACGGCGATCCAAGTGAGTCGTCCGCCATCATCGAGCGTGCCCGAAGGCGTGTTGACGGTCGCGGCTTCCACTGCATCGCGCACGCTCGACAGGCTGATGTTCTTGGCTGCGAGCAATTTGGCATCGATGTCGATGCGCACCGCCGGAAGCGCGCCGCCGAACACCGTCACCTGCCCGACGCCCTTGACCTGCGCGATCTTCTGCTGAAGGCGGCTGGATGCGAGGTCGTAGAGCTCGCCCGGACCCAGCGTGTCGGAAGTGAGCGCGAGCATCAGAATCGGCGCATCCGACGGATTGGCCTTGCGGTAGGTGGGCAGCGTCTTCATGGCGCTCGGCAGCAGCGAGCGTGCGGCATTGATGGCCGCCATAACCTCTCGGGCGGCTCCGTCGACATCGCGGTCGAGGTCAAACTGCATGATGACGTGCGTCTGCCCCTGACTGCTCGAGCTCGTGAGCTCGGTGATTCCGGCAATCTGCCCCATTGCGCGCTCCAGAGGCGTCGCGACGGTCGCCGCCATCGTCGCCGGGCTGGCGCCCGCCAGCGAAGCGCGGACGAACACTGTCGGGATGTCGAGCTGCGGCAGCGCAGCGACCGGCAAGAAGAAGTAGGCCACGGCGCCTGCGAGCAGCATCGCCAGACTCAGCAGAAGCGTTGCCACCGGCCGCAGAACAAAGAGTCGCGAGAGGTTCACGGCATTACGCTCCGCTGCGGCGCATCACGCGCGCCTTGAGATTTTCAAAGACGAGATAGAGCACCGGCGTGGTGAAGAGCGTAATGAGCTGGCTGAGCAGCAGTCCTGAAACGATCACCAGCCCCAGCGGCCGGCGCAGCTCGGCGCCCGACCCCGTCGCCAGCATCAGCGGCAGCGCGCCGAGCAGCGCCGCGCACGTCGTCATCAGAATCGGCCGGAACCGCAGCAGGCACGCGCTGTAGATCGCCTCCGCGGGAGTCCTGCCTTCGCGCTCCGCCTGCAGCGCGAAGTCGATGAGCATGATGGCGTTCTTCTTCACGATGCCGATGAGCAGAATGAGTCCGATGAGCGCGATGAGCGTGAATTCGGAATGCGTCGCCTTGAGCGCCAGGAACGCGCCGATCGCCGCCGACGGCAGCGTCGAGAGCACGGTGACCGGATGAATGAAGCTCTCGTAGAGGACTCCGAGCACGATATACATCGTCACGACGGCAGCCAGTATCAGCCACAGAGTGTTTGTGCTCGACGAGCTGTAGGCGGCAAGCGTCCCCTGCTTCGTCACCGACACGGTGGCGGGCAGCGCAATGTCCGCCTGCACGGCCTCAAGCGCCTGCAGACCGTCTTCGATTGAATAGCCCGGCGCCAAGTTGTACGACAGCGTCGCCGCACTCGACTGATTCTGGCGCGAGTACTGCGCGTACCCCTCCTCGAGCGTGACGCGGATGAGACCGGAGAGCGGCACCATCGCGCCGTCGGATCCCTTGACGTAGAGCTCATCGAGACTGCCGGCATCCGTGCGGAATCCAGGCGCTGCCTCGAGCACTACGCGGTATTGGTTGGCCTGCGTGTAGATTGTGGAAATCAGCCGCTGACCGTACGCGTCGTAGAGCGTCTCGGCGATGTCGGAAGCCGTTATCCCGTGGCGCATGGCCGCGCTGCGCTCGATGTCGACGCGCAGCACCTGCGCGCCGAATCCGAAATCGGTCTCTACGTCGGCAAGTTCCGGGCGTTTTTCGAGAGCCGCCGCCATCTTCGGCACCCAAACCTCAAGTTCTTCAAGGCCGACGCTCGCGAGCGTGATCTGGTAGCGGCTCGGGGTCACCTGATCGTCCACGTTGAGATCCTGCGCACTGAGCGCAAAAAGTTCGATCCCCGGCACCGCAGCCGCCCGGCTCTTCAAGCGCGCGATCACTTGAGCGGCCGCATCGCGCTCGCCGAATCCCTTGAGCACGATCTGCAGGCGCCCCGTCGAAAGCGTATTGTTGTTGACCCCGTCGGCTCCCACGACCGAAGCGACGGCCGCAACCGCAGGATCTCGGCCGATGACGCCGGCAAGCGCATTCTGCCGGCGAATCATCTCTTCGAAGGAAACGTTTTTCGAAGCGCGCGTGACGCCCTGAATGATGCCTGTGTCCTGTTCCGGGAAGAAGCCCTGCGGCAGCCATAAAAACAGAAAGCCCGTAAGCGCAAGCGTCGACACGGCCGCGCCGACGGTGGCCGTCTGGTGGCTGAGCA
>CAZUXQ010000057.1:0-8882 GCA_964624425.1 uncultured Sutterella sp. | reverse complement strand
ATCGGAGTCGGGCGGCCCGAGCCCGCTTGCCTTCAGTCTCTGGCTCTTCTTTGGGTTTCTGATCCTTCTCTTGGATCAGCTCACGAAGTACTACTTCGACCGCGCGCTTGATCCGGGCGACGTGCTTCCCGTCGCGCCGCACGTCAATTTCGTGCTCGCGCACAACCGCGGCGCCGCCTTCTCGCTCCTTGCAGACGCGGGCGGCTGGCAGCGGTGGTTCTTCGCGGCCTTCGCCTTGGCGGTCGTCGCCGTCATCCTTCGCCTCCTGTGGCGCCACGGACGGCAGCGCCTCTTTGCCCTGTCGCTTACGCTCATCGCGGCAGGCGCGACGGGCAACTTCCTCGACCGCGCCGCAATGGGCTACGTCGTGGACTTCATCGATCTCTACCACCAACACTGGCACTGGCCCGCCTTCAACATCGCCGACATCGCGATCTGCATGGGCGCGGCCGGAATTGCAATCGACGAACTGAGGCGCGTCGCAAGGCACTGAAGCCCATTTTCCCAAACGCATCCATCGAAGCCGCTCGAGGATCATCCTTCGGACGGCTTTCTCGTCTCGGCAATCTCGCTCTCAGAGCAGCGTGATGAATTCGCCGAGACAGGGCTTCTTCGCCGTCATTGCCGGCCCCCAGACGGAAGCGAAGCGCTCCCTGAAGACGACGGCGGCCTTCTCTGCAAAGGGCTTGAAGCGCTCGTTCGCGGCGCATGCCCAAAGCACCTTTTCGCCTGAAAGACCGCCCAACGGATGCACGGCGACGGCGTCGAGCGAATCGCGCACGCACCAGAGACTCATCGCCGGCAGAATCCCGCGCACGACGGCGTTCGCCGCGGACTGCGTGTTGTCCGAGCGCCGCGGCGCAGTCGACCGGCACGTTGAGCATTCGAAGCATGCTCAGGGACTTTCGCCAATCGAGCGAATCGCTCCGGCAGCTGATGAAGGGCGGCGCGCTTGCTGCAAAAAGCCTTGCGGGCGGCAGACCGTCCTCGGGAACCGACGCGGTCTTCGGGTGCACGAAAAAATGGGACTCTTTCAGAAGCGCCGTCGCGATGAGACGGCTTTCGGCGGCACGTCGGGGCCGCCGCAACGTCAAGGCTGCCTGCGGCAAAGTCCGCATGAATTTTCGGGATCAAGGCGCTTTCGGCTTCGAAAGAGTCATCAGCCGGCATTCTTTTGCCGGAGAAAGCGGCGCGGGGCATGCAGGATTTTGCCTGTTCGTTCGCTGCGACTCGCGCGCATGCGCGCCCGTTCCCTTTTGCCGAGCATTCCATCAAGCGGGCTCGTGCGCGCATTGCGCGCCTCTTTCCAGACGCGGCTCTCCCTTTGAAGCGGCTCTTTGCATTTCGATGCACCGGAAGATCCGCCCCGCCGCGCAAAGACCTGAAGGAGACGACGCGAACGGCGAAGATTTTCGAGGAGCCGACGCATGGGCGAAAGCGTTTTGCTGATACTGCCGGATTTTCTTGTCATTCTTTTCGGACTGCTGCTCGCCAAGAAGATCAAATTTGAGCGAAGATTCTGGGACGCTGCCGAGAAGCTCGTCTTCTTCACGCTGCTGCCGCCGCTTCTCTTCATGTCGGTGTCTGCCTCAAAGATTTCGCTCTCGTCGGCGAGCCGCTTTCTGCTCATCGCTGTCGGGAGCATGCTCGCCGCAGTGCTCGTCGCCTGGTGCATGCGCAACGTCGTCAAGGACGACGACGTTGCGCACGCATCCGTCTTTCAGTGCGGCTTTCGCTTCAACACCTACATCGGCTTCGCGTGCGCGGCGCGACTCATGGGCGACGACGGCGTCTCGCTTCTCGCGCTTCTCATCGCCGTCTGGG
This sequence comes from uncultured Sutterella sp., assembly GCA_964624425.1. GTDB lineage: Bacteria > Pseudomonadota > Gammaproteobacteria > Burkholderiales > Burkholderiaceae_F > Sutterella. The sequence goes on along the minus strand of CAZUXQ010000057.1, from coordinate 7,058 downwards.
TTCCGATCAGCAATGCCATAGCCGTTTCGGTGCTTGCCTCGGCGGTCGCCCGCAAGGAAGCGGCCGAAGGCATCGCGAAGACGCAGAAAAAGCGCTCGAACGTTCTCAAGGCGGTCGTCACGAACCCGCTCATCATCGCCACCGTTCTGGGGCTCGTCTTCAATGCAGGCGGCATTCCGGTACCGACCGTCGCCGGATCGTTCTTCCGCAATCTCGGCAGCGCCTCGCTCGCGATGGGGCTTCTGTGCATCGGCGCGGGCCTTCGCATGCAGGACTTCAAGTCGCACATGACGCTCATTGCCGCGTCCACGCTCGACCGCCTGATGATCGTCCCCATGCTTGCCTGGGGGCTCACGACGCTCTTCGGCCTCTCGCCCCTCGAAGCGGGCGCCGCCATTCTCTTTGCGGCGCTGCCGACAGCACAGTCCTGCTGCGTCATGACGGCCGGCATGCGCGGCAACGCCGGCGCGGTCGCGAACGTCGCCGCGGCGCAGACCTCGGCCGTCATGGCTGCGCTCCCAATCTGGCTCGGCATCATCAGCGCGAGGCTCGCGGGCTGATCGCTTTCGGGTTGATCCTTTCTTTTCGAACGGGCGCGCGGAGAAGAAAAATGCCGCGCGCCCGTTCTGCTTCGCGCGAAAATCGAGATAAGATTTCGGCGCGGCTTCGCCGCTTGATTTTCGCCGCAACCTTCTCGCGCTTGCGCTTGACGCCATGAGTTCCATTCTCCAGAAGCAGCACATCACCGTTGCCGTCACGGGCGGGATCGCCGCCTACAAAGCCTGCGAAGTCGTTCGCGGCCTCATGAAGAAAGGCGCCGACGTGCGCGTGGCGATGACCGAAAACGCGGCGCGCTTCGTGGGACCAATCACTTTCGAGGCGCTCACGGGCCGTCCCGTCGCGCTCACCGAATGGCATACGGCAGGCTCGGATATCGGCGCCATCGCGCATATCGACATCACGCGCAGCGCCGACCTCCTCCTCGTGATGCCCGCGACGGCAAACATTCTCGCAAAGGCGGCCAACGGCATCGCCGACGACCTCGTTTCAGCGCTCATCTGCGCGCGCCGCGCGCCCGTCGTCTTCGCGCCCGCGATGAACGTCAACATGTGGAAGAACCCGGCGACGCAGAAAAATGTCGAAACGCTGCGCAAGCACGGCTGCGGCTTCATCGGCCCGGCCGAAGGCTATCAGGCATGCGGCGATGTTGGCGCGGGCCGCATGAGCGAACCCGCCGAAATCGTCGAGCGCGTCGAAGCGTTCTTTGCGCCCAAGGTGCTCGCCGGCCGCCGCATCGTCGTCACGGCCGGCCCCACGTACGAAGCGATCGACCCGGTGCGGGGCATCACGAACCGCTCGAGCGGACGACAGGGCTACGCCGTCGCCCGCGCCGCCGCGCAGGCAGGCGCCGACGTGCTCCTCATTTCCGGCCCGACGGCGCTCTCCGCTCCGGCAGGCGTGAACCGCGTGAATGTCCTCTCGGCACGAGACATGCTCGCAAGCGTTGAAGAAGCGCTCGACAACGCTGCGGCCGAAGGCCGCCCCGTCGACCTCTTCATTTCGGTTGCGGCCGTCGCCGACTGGCGCCCGGCCGAAGCGGCGAAACTCAAGATCAAGAAGCCCGTCGGCATGTCCGACGCCGCGGCTTCGCCCTTGAGCGCCATCGCGTTTGAAGCCAATCCCGACATCCTTGCGGCCGTAGGCGCACGCCCGGACGCCCCGATGACGATCGGCTTCGCCGCCGAAACGGCATCGGACGACGAACTCATCGCGCTCGCGCGCGAAAAATGCCTGCGCAAGCGCGCCGCCTTCATCTGCGCCAACGACGCGCGCTCGGCGCTCGACAGCGCCGCGAATGCCGTTGCGATCGTGACTCCGACCGATCACGAAATTGTGGGGCCCGCCGACAAGGAAGACTGCGCCCGCGCGATCGTCGCGGCTGCGGCTGCCGCGCTTGAGCGCGTTCGCCCGCATGCTGCCGAACCGAATTCATTCACCTGAACCGCGAGAACCTCATCCATGCAGATTGACCTCAAAATCCTCGATCCGCGTGCGGGCGAACGTCTTCCTCAATACGCGACCGCCGGCGCAGCAGGCCTGGACCTGCGAGCGCTTCTCGACGAACCGATCGTGATCGAGCCGGGCGACGCCGTGCTTGTCAAAACGGGCCTTGCGATCCATATCGGCGACCCGGGCTACGCCGCGGTAATCCTGCCCCGCTCGGGCCTCGGCCACAAGAAGGGCATCGTGCTCGGCAACCTCGTCGGACTCATCGACAGCGACTATCAGGGCGAACTCATGATTTCGGTCTGGAACCGCGGCAAGGAAGCCGTTGCGCTCGAACCGTTCGAACGTCTTGCGCAGCTCGTCGTGCTGCCCGTCGTTCAGGCGCAGTTCCGCGTCGTCGACTCGTTCGACGAGAGCGGTCGCGGTCAGGGCGGCTTCGGATCCACGGGCGTGAAATAAGCCTCCGTTCATTTTTTTGGAAAGCAACTTCAGCGCCTGAAGATTCCGCATCTTCAGGCGCCTTTGTCATGGGAATCGCTTTTTTTGCCTGGAATTGAGCGGCAATCCGCAAGTCTCTTCCCTATTTCTTCTTGCTGCCGGCGGCCGCACGGGCTTCGATTTTTTCGAAGAAGCTCTGCTCTTCGCCTTCTTCATGCCAACCGTGGAAGATCGTCGCCATCACGGGACCCGAAATGTTGTGCCAGAAGGAGAAGATTGCAGACGGGAGCGCCGAGAGCGGGCTGGCGGCAAAATGCACCGTCGCAAGAGCGACGCCGAGCCCCGAATTCTGCATGCCGACTTCAATCGAAAGGCACTTGCGCTTGGCGAGGTTCATGCCGGCGACCTTTGCGAGGAGATAGCCGAAGAGCATCCCGAAGCCGTTGTGGAGAACCACGATCACGAAGACAAGAGCGCCCGCGGAAGCGATCTGGCCGGCGGAAGCCGCGACCACGGCCGCCACGATGAGAACGATGGCCGTCACGGAGATGAGCGGCAGGCACGTCACCGCAACGTCGATCTTGTGCCCCAGAAGCTTATGCACGACGATGCCGGCAAAGATCGGGAACAAGACGATCTCGACGATCGAGAGGAACATGCTGTACATGTTGACGTCGAGCCACTGACTCGCGAACACATACATGAGGACGGGCGTGACGAATGGGGCGAGAAGCGTCGTGCAGGACGTGATCGTGACGGAAAGCGCCACGTCTCCTCGCGCGAGAAAGGTCATCACGTTCGAAGCCGTGCCGCCCGGGCAGCAGCCCACGAGCATGACGCCCACGGCGAGTTCGGGCGGAAGGCTGAAGGCAAGGCACAGCGCATAGGCCACGAGCGGCATGACGAGGAACTGCCCCAAAATGCCGATCAATACGTCTCTGGGCCGTTTGAATACTTCGCGGAAGTCGTCTGCCGTGAGCGTGAGGCCCATGCCGAACATGACAATGCCGAGCAGAATCGTTACCCAGCCGCTGAGCGGCTTGCAGAGGTCGGGGAAGGCATAGCCAATAATGCCGAAGACCAGCACCCAAAAGGCAAATGTTTTATTAAAGAATCTGCTGAGTTTGGCTAATGCGTTCATTGTGAATCTCGATGTCGAAAATGGTTGAATGTCCGCGGCTTCCGATTCGGCTTGCGGACGCCGCCCGTTCTGCTCGGTTTCGGCGGCGTCGGATTCGGGAGCGGAAGAAGGGACATCGGACAGGGGTTCTTGACCGGCGTCTCGGCGGGAGCGCTCAGGCTCCCCGCATGGAAAGACCGCCGCACGCGGCGCGCAAAGCGTCGTCGGAATGCCGAAAAAACGATGTTCTGCGGACGCGCTTCCTCATTATCGACGGGGAAAAATGTCCTGCAAAGCCGCGCAGGTCCTTCTGCTTCAAGCTTTTTGCCGCTCGACTGACGAAAAGCATGCCGAATAAGCCGACACCCCTAATAAAAATTGCTTAATCATCAAAACTGCAAAGCATATTCGCTGCAGAATTCGCAATTTTGCGAAAGACGGATCAATTTTTATGCCTGATTTTCAGGGAGCTTGAAAAAAGAAGTTTTTGCCAAATCCTTTGTTTTGCGAAAATTCAGATTCGCAACTCCGAATGTTTTGCAAACCGAAGGCATTTGACGAAGATCATATTAGGCAGGCGCTTCCCGCATGATGAAGGTCATGCACCGCAGACTACACTCAAGGATTCGACGGAAAATTCCGACAAGCAGTCAACAAGCCGGGCGCAGCGGCTTTCATCCGCCGCGCCCGCCATTCCGTCGACCGCAGGCACGAACCCCGAACCCATCGAAAAGAACAGCAATCACACTCAAGAAGGAGCTTGACGACCATGAGAAGCGATCGTCTGACGAAAGGCAACCACGCGGCGCCCCAGCGCGCGATCTTGAAGGCGCTCGGCCTATCCGGCGAAGAAATTTCTCGTCCGCTCATCGGCATCGTCAATTCGCAGAACGACATCGTTCCAGGCCACATGTTCCTCGACAAGGTGACGGAAGCCGCCAAAATCGGCGTCGCCATGGCTGGCGGCACGCCGATCGTCTTTCCGGCAATCGCCGTGTGCGACGGCCTTGCGATGGGACACGAAGGCATGAAGTATTCGCTCGTATCGCGCGAACTCATTGCCGACAGCGTCGAAGCGATGGCGACCGCGCATCCTTTCGACGGCCTCGTTCTTGTCGCAGCCTGCGACAAGAACGTGCCGGGTCTTCTCATGGCGGCCGGCCGCCTCAACATTCCGTCGATCGTCATTTCTGCGGGCGCGATGCTCGCCGGCCGCATGACCTGCGGGCGCCGCCTCTCCTATTCGGACATCGCCGAAGCCGTAGGCGCCTTCAATTCGAAGAAGATCGACCAGAAGACATTCATCGAAATCGAGAACAAGAGCTGCCCGACCTGCGGTTCCTGCTCGGGCATGTTCACCGCAAATTCCATGAACTGTCTCTCCGAAGCGCTCGGCATGGCGCTTCCGGGCAACGGCACCATTCCGGCCGTCATGAGCGCGCGCTACCGTCTTGCAAAAGAAGCCGGCATGAAGGTGATGGAACTCGTGAAGAACGATCTGAAGCCGCGCGACATCATGACGAAGGCCGCCTTTGAAAACGCGCTTGCCGTCGACATGGCGCTCGGCTGCTCGACGAATTCCATGCTGCACCTCCCGGCCATCGCGCACGAGTGCGGAATCGACCTTGATCTTTCGATCGCAAACGACATTTCGAAGCGCACGCCCAACATCTGCCACCTCGCGCCCGCAGGCGAATCCTATATTGAAGACCTCGACCGCGCGGGCGGCATCCCGGCCGTGATGAAGGAACTCTCGACGATCAGCGCGGTCCGCACGGACCTCATCACCTGCACCGGAAAGACCGTAGGCGAAAACATCTCCCGCGCCGAAGTTCTCGATCGCGAAATCATCCGCAGCGTCGAGAACCCGTTCGGCAAGGAGGGCGGCATCGCGGTGCTCCGCGGCAACCTCGCTCCGGACGGCTGCGTCGTGAAGCGCTCCGCCGTCGCGCCCGAAATGATGACGCACAAGGGCCCGGCGCGCGTTTTCGACTGCGAAGAAGACGCAATCAACGCCATCTTCTCGGGCAGCATCCATCCGGGCGACGTCGTCGTCATCCGCTACGAAGGCCCGAAGGGCGGTCCGGGCATGCGCGAAATGCTCAACCCGACCTCGGCCATCATCGGCTCGGGTCTCGGCGGCTGCGTCGCGCTCATTACGGACGGCCGCTTCTCCGGCGCCACCCGCGGCGCCGCCATCGGCCACGTTTCGCCCGAAGCGGCCGTGGGCGGCCCGATCGCGCTCATTGAGGAAGGCGACGAAATCGCGATCGACATCCCCGCAAACGCCATCACCGTGAACGTCTCCGAAGACGTCATGGCCGACCGCCGCGCCAAGTGGAGGCCGCGCGCGCCGCGCGTCACGCACGGCTGCCTCGCGCGTTATGCAAAGCTTGTCACATCCGGCATGTCGGGCGCAGTCCTCGCCTAAGAGGCGAAAACCCGTCCCGCGGGTCGAGCGCCGCTGTTCGGCTCGCCGCAAATCCCGCATCCATCATCCGGAAGGGAGCATCGCCCAAGCGGCGGATGCTCCCTTTTTTCTGGTTCGCCTCAATTGCCTTCTTTCGGGCGTTCTCAATGCGCCTCGCCCCAGGTATTTCCGACGCCCACTTCAGCAATGAGCGGCACGGACAAGGATGCGACGTCGGCCATAAGCTTCGGGAGCATCGTCTTCACAACCTCAACTTCTTCGGGCGGCGCTTCGAGAACAAGTTCGTCGTGCACCTGGAGAAGAAGCTTTGCGGCAAGCTTTTCCCGCCTGAGCCACGCATCGACCGCAATCATCGCCATCTTGATCAAATCGGCCGCCGTGCCCTGCATCGGCGCATTGATCGCGGCGCGTTCGGCGCCCGACTTTACGGCATGGCGCGCGCTGCGAATGTCGGGAAGCCACAGGCGGCGCCCGAAAGCCGTTTCGACGAAGCCGTCGCGATTGGCTTTGGCGCGCGTTTCGTTCATATAGCGGCGCACGCCGGGAAAGCGGCGGAAGTATTCATCGACGTAGGCAGCCGCGACCTTGCGGTCGAGCCCGAGCTGCTGCGCGAGCCCGAAGGCGCTCATGCCGTAGATGAGGCCGAAGTTGATCACCTTGGCCATGCGGCGCTGTTCGGGCGCAACGTCTTCCAGCGCAGTGCGAAAGACTTCCGAGGCAGTAGAGCGGTGCACGTCTTCGCCCTTCTCAAAGGCCGACAAGAGGCCCCTGTCCTGCGAGAGATGAGCCATGATTCGAAGTTCGATCTGCGAATAGTCGGCGTCAACGATCACCCAGCCTTCTCGCGGCAGAAAGGCGTCTCGGATGCGTCGGCCTTCCTCGGTGCGCGCTGGAATGTTCTGCAGGTTCGGCTCCGAACTCGCAAGGCGTCCGGTGACGGCCGTCGCCTGCCCGAAGGTCGTGTGACTGCGTCCGTCCTCGGCCGCCATCTTCGGGAGCTTGTCGAGGTAGGTGCTCTTCAGCTTCGCGAGACGGCGGTACGAAAGCAGAATCTTCGGGAGC
>CAZUXQ010000056.1:0-9114 GCA_964624425.1 uncultured Sutterella sp. | reverse complement strand
AGGGCATCGCTGCGGCTCTTCTCGGATCCGAGACGCAGAAGGTGCTCACGCATTCGACGACGCCGGTGATGGTGTACCGTTGATTTCCTGCCGACCAATCACTCACTCTCTAGACATCGAGGAAGAAAACATGGCTGAAGAACAGCTCGCCGGCGCGTCCGAAGAAAAAGAAGCGATGGACGTCAAGGCGCTTTACAAGGAAGAAGTCGTTACCGACCGCCGCATCGGCGTGATCCGCGTGATGACGCCGATCAATCCGGACATGACTCGCGACGAATCCCGCAGCACGCTCTTTATCGGCGAAGCGCAGGTCATGACGCAGGTGGGCGCCATCCCCGTCTCCTTTGAGATTCCGGGCGCAGATCTCACCGAAGCGGCCGCCAATTACCGCGCCGCAGCCGAAAAAGGCATCAAGGAAACGGCCGAGCGCCTGCGAGAACTTCGCCGCGAAGCCGCGAGCCAGATCGTTACGCCGGGCATGCCGGGCTTCCAGGCGCCGCCTGCGGCTGGTTCCGGCAGCGGCCTCGTCATGCCGTAACGGATTCCGGAAGCGCTCGATGCCGGCAGCGGCCGCCGCATCCGCCTTGAATTCTCTGAGGGCGAGGCGCGAGATCGGCTGCCGGCCGCTTCCGGGCGAATTCATTCCTGCCTTTTGAATGACTGCTCCTGCTTTTACCCGCAGCGACTTGGCCCGCGCCGACGTCAAGGTGCTTCGCGACGGCCACTTCGCCAACGCGATCGTGAGCCGCGTTGCCTTGGACGGCCGCGTATGGACGGTGAAGGACTTCGCCGCAAGGTCGTGGTTCGTCCGGATGTTTTTGGCGCCCTTCCTTCTCGGGCGCGAACTTTCGATTCTCGCCAGGCTCAAGGGGGTCGACGGCATTGCGGGCGATTCCTTTCGAATCGACCGCAGCGCGATCGCAGTCGAATATCAGGAAGGCCGGTCGATGGGCGATGCGCCCGAATCTGAGATAACGGTCGAATTTCTCGCGGCTTTCGAGAAGCTTCTCGAAGAGATGCACAGGCGCGGCGTCGTGCATCTTGACGCGCGCGGCACCGGAAATGTTCTCATCCGGCCGGACGGCAGTCCCGCCTTGATCGACTTTCAGGCATCGCTCTGCACGGGATGGATGCCGGGGCGCCTTAGGCGTCTGCTTGAAGACATCGACATGTCGGGCGCCTTGAAGAAGTGGCGCGAATATCACGCCGATGCCATGGGCGAGAGGCGCAGAAAAGAGCTCGAGCGCATCGACAGGCTGCGCCGCTTCTGGATTTTCAAAGGCTATTTCGGCCTCAGAAAGCGTCGCCGCAGGAACTAGCGGCAGGGCGGCGGGGAAAAGCTTCAAGCTTGGATCTGCAGGCAGGAAAACCCATGAAATCAAGGCAAATCCTGCCGAAAGCCGTTAAGATGCCGCCCATCGTTTTCAGAGGCCGCCCGAATGAGCGGCCTTTTTGAACTCGGCGCGCTGAACGCTCGGAAGCGCTGCGCGCCGTCACGACTTATCTGCGAAGCAATGGCTCAGTACGTATTTACCATGAATCGCGTGGGCAAGATCGTTCCGCCCAAGCGGCAAATTCTCAAGGACATCTCCCTTTCCTTCTTTCCGGGCGCGAAAATCGGCGTCCTGGGCCTCAACGGGGCCGGGAAGTCCACGCTCCTGAAGATCATGGCCGGCGTGGATGAAGAGCACGAAGGCGAAGCCGTTCCGATGTCGAACATCAAGATCGGCTATCTGCCTCAGGAGCCGCAGCTCGATCCAGAGCAGACTGTCCGCGAAGCGGTCGAGGACGGCATGGGCGAGGTGATGCAGGCGCAGGCGAAGCTTGACGCCGTTTATGCCGCCTACGCCGAGCCCGATGCGGACTTCGATGCGCTCGCCGTCGAGCAGGCCCGCCTCGAAGCCGTCATCGCCGCGGCCGGCACGAATGCTGAAACGCAGATGGAAATTGCGGCCGATGCGCTGCGCCTGCCGCCGTGGGATGCCAGGGTCGGCGTGCTTTCCGGCGGAGAAAGGCGCCGAGTTGCGCTCTGCCGGCTCCTCCTTTCGCGCCCCGACATGCTCCTTCTCGACGAGCCGACCAACCACCTGGACGCGGAGTCCGTCGAATGGCTCGAGCAGTTCCTGCACCGCTTTTCGGGTACGGTCGTCGCCGTGACCCACGACCGCTACTTCCTCGACAACGCGGCCGAATGGATTCTCGAGCTGGACCGCGGCGAAGGCATTCCATGGAAGGGCAACTACTCGTCGTGGCTCGAGCAGAAGGAAAAGCGCCTTGAGATTGAAAAGCGTCAGGAAGACGCCCGCATGAAGGCCGTCAAGCATGAGCTCGAATGGGTTCGTCAGAATCCGAAAGGCCGTCAGGCGAAGTCGAAGGCGCGTCTTGCCCGCTTTGAAGAGCTTTCGAGCGTCGAACACCAGCAGCGCTGCGAAACGAACGAAATCTTCATCCCAGTCGCGGAACGCCTCGGCAGCAGCGTGATCGAATTCAAAAACGTTTCGAAGGGCTTCGGCGACCGTCTGCTCATCGACGATCTTTCGTTCGTGATTCCGCCGGGCGCCATCGTGGGCGTCATCGGTCCGAACGGCGCCGGCAAGTCCACGCTCTTCAAGATGATTGAAGGCCGCGAAATGCCCGACGGCGGCGAAATCAAGATCGGCCCCACCGTCCGCTTGGCCGCAGTCGACCAGCAGCGAAGCGCGCTACCGAACGACAAGACGGTTTTTGAAGCCGTCTCGGACGGCCTCGACATTCTGCAGGTGGGCAAGTTCACGATGCAGAGCCGTGCTTATCTCAGCCGCTTCAACTTCAAGGGCGGCGATCAGCAGAAGATCGTCGGCACGCTTTCTGGCGGCGAACGCGGCCGCCTGCACCTCGCGAAGACGCTTCTCGCGGGCGGCAACGTGCTTCTTCTCGACGAACCCTCGAACGACCTCGACGTCGAAACGCTTCGCGCGCTTGAAGAGGCGCTTCTTGAATTTGCAGGCTGCGCGCTCGTGATCTCTCACGACCGCTGGTTTCTCGACCGCATTGCGACGCACATCCTCGCCTTTGAAGGCGATTCGAAGGTGGTTTTCTTTGACGGCAACTATCACGAGTACGAAGCCGACAAGATCCGCCGCCTGGGCGAAGAGGCCGCAAAGCCGAAGCGCCTGCGCTTCAAGCCTCTGAAGCGCTGAAGCCGAGGACAGGCGCATGTCCTCCTCGAATGCCGGCAGGCGCCCGTTTGAAAAAGCGGCCGCCGCTCTCGACGGCCGTCCGAGACGGACGTGCTTCGTCTGCGCCGGACGCACGGACGGATTTTCCAAGTGTCTTCGCCGGGCGCTGAAGGCTGCGGCGGCGTCCGCTGCAGACGGGAAGATCATTCGCGTATTCGTGCGCCTCGGCGGCGAGGGCGCCGGCTCGACTGCAGGCCTTGAGCTTCTTGCTGCGCTGAAGGGCATTCTTGGCGAGTTCGGGCTGCAGTACGAGACGGAAGGCGGCGCATGCGGCGCTCTTCTCGCGCCGGGCTTTCACCGCATCGCGCTCGGACGGAATCTCGAAGCAGTGATCATTGCCGGAATCGGCGGCGCTCATTTCCTGCGCGAGTTTCGGCATCTGATCGATGAACTTTATTGTCTGAGCGACCGCGACGCGCAGGATCTGCGCGCTCGCCTTCATGTGGGGTCCGTCATTCGTCTCGCAGAGGTTCCGGACGACGTCGGACGGACCTTTCTGAAGAGTTGCGAGCGCCTCGACGAAACGACGTTCCGCGTGCGCTTCGGCCGACCCGACATTCGTCCTTTGGCGGAACGCCCGGATGTTCTGATTGTCGGCGCGGGTCTTTCCGGCGCGTTTGCCGCCCATGAACTCGCAAAGCGCGGCGCAAGGCTCGCGGTCGTCGACGCGAACGCGGTGCCCGCGGCCGGAGCATCGGCGCTTTGCGCCGGCATTGCTCATCCGCATTGGGAAGCGGCCGATACGCCGGGCTTTCGGCTGACGCGAGAAGGCATTGCGAGACTTGAGAGACTTCTTCGCGTCCATCCTGAGGCGGCTGCCTCGTCGGGCGGCGTCATCGATCTTGCCGCGACCGACGAAGAGGAAGCTCGCTTCAGGACCGCCCAAGAAGAAGGCCGGCCATTCTCCCTTGCGGGTCTTGCGCGCTTCATCACCAGAGAAGAGGCGTCGAATGAAGTCGGCTTGCCCGTGAAGCACGGCGGCTGGTTCTACGAACAAGGCCGCACGGTGCGTTTGAGTCTTCTCGTGCGCCGCATCTTCGAGCATTCGGGCGCGAAGCTTCTTATGGGCATGTCCGTGCGTCTTCGCAGGCGGGAAGCTCTCTGGGAGGCCGTGACGAAGTCGGGCGTCGCTGCGGGGGCTGCGCCGCAAGCCGTAGTCGCTGTCGGATTGGCGACGCCGGCAGTTGTCGATCAGCCCGTCGGCTTTTTCGAGATGAGTCCGCTTTACGGGCGTCTCTCGCTCCTGCGCGATACGGATCTTGCCTGCCTCAGGCGCCCGCTCACGGGAAGCGGCTGCATCGTGAGGCTCTCCTCGGGCTTCGTCGGCGTCGGCGCCACCTACGAACGGGCGAACGGTCCTGTGCTGACGGCTCGCGAGGCGCACGAAAAGAATCTCCGTGCGCTCGAAAAGATGTTCGTCGATCCGCAGGCAGTCGTTGCCGCCGGCTTTTACGAAGGCTGCCGCGCGGTTGCGAAGGACCGCATGCCGATCGCGGGGCCGCTCCTGGATGCCGAGGCGGCCGCGGCGCTGCTTGCCGAAAAGAAGCTTCTGGAGCTTGAGGATTTTCCTGTCGAGCCGGGGCTCCATGCGCTCTGCGCGCTCGGGTCGAGAGGCTTGTCGTGGGGACTGGCCGCAGCCGAGCTGCTCGTCTCGCAGATGACGGGCGAAGAGCCTCTGCTGCCGCGCAGCATGGCGCGCCGTCTCTCGCCGGGACGCTTTCTTTTGAAGCGCTGAAGCGCAGGGAGCTCTCGACGAGCAAGGACTTGCGCGGAAGAAGCTCTGCCGCACGGGCGAGGATCGCTGCGGCCCGCATGCGGCCGCTTCGCGGCAGGCAGGCTTGTCGGGCTTTGGGGGATGCGCCTCCGCTCGAAGACGGCTTCGACGACGCAGCGGCGCCGGAAAATGCGGCTTCTCAGGAAGGCGGGCCGATCACCGTGGGGAGGCTTTCGGAGGGCGCTTCCCGTCCGACTTCGAGGCGTCAGGAATTGCGGCGTTTTTCAGCGGGGCTTTGCTGCAAATTTGACGCGCTTTCATCCATAATGATAAGCTCTTTGACTGCTGTTTCATGCATATCGTGGATTGGACTTCTTTCGTCCAGGCTGTCGTTCTGGGCATTGTCGAAGGGCTGACGGAATTTCTGCCGATCAGCTCCACCGGCCATCTCATCATCGCATCGAGCGCCGTCGGATTTGATTCGACGCCGGGAGCCGATACGTTTGTCGTGGCGATTCAGGCGGGAGCCATTCTGGCCGTCTGCTGGCACTACCGTCAGCGCATCCGGAGCATTCTCAGGGGACTTTTTTCTCAGCCCGTCGAGCGGCGCCTCGCAGTCAATACCGTTGCGGCATTTTTGCCCGCGGCGGCGATCGGCGCTGCGGCCGCAGACTTCATCAAGACGCACCTCTTCAATCCCGTTGCCGTTGCGGCTGCGCTCGTCGCGGGCGGCTTCATCATCCTTTGGGTCGAAAGCCGTCAGGCGAAGACGCAGAAGCCCGCGCGCATCCGAACGATGGACGACCTCTCCTGGAAGGATGCGCTCGCCGTGGGCTTCATGCAGTGCCTCGCGATGATTCCGGGCACGAGCCGCTCGGGCGCGACGATCATCGGCGGCCTCGTTCTCGGGCTTTCGCGCAAGGCGGCGACCGAATTCTCGTTCTTTCTCGCGATTCCGACCATTTTCGGCGCCACGGTCTATGAACTTTGGAAGTCGCGCGAAGCACTCTCGCTCGAAAATCTCGACGCGATTCTCGTGGGCGCCGCAATTTCGTTCTTCAGCGCGCTCGCCGTCGTGCGCTGGCTGCTGCGCTTCGTGTCGCAGCACGACTTCAGGTGCTTCGGCTGGTACCGCATCGTCTTCGGCCTCCTCATCCTCGGTCTCGCGACGTCGGGCGCCGTGTCCTGGCAGGATCTGTAAGCCGGCGCAGCATCAAGCCGGCGGGACGGCGGAATCCGGAGAAAGGCAGGGCTTTTGTTCCGCCGATTCCTTTCTGATGTAGACGAGATCCCAGATCCCGTGTCCGAGACGCTCGCCGCGTTGCTGAAACTTCGTTGCCGGACGTTCGCAGAACGGATTGGCCGTCACAGGGCTGAAGCCTTCGCCGTGAAGGTTCTTGAGGAGCGGTTCGCCCTGCAGCGTCTCAAGCATTTGTTCGGCGTAGTTTTCCCAGTCGGTGGCGCAGTGAATGTAGCCGCCCGGGCGGATGCGCGAGGCGAGCATGCCGATGAAGGGTTGCGCGACCAGACGGCGCTTGTGATGCCGGGCCTTGCGCCAAGGGTCGGGAAAGTAGATGTGGACGCCGTCGAGGAAGTTCTCGGGGATCATGTCGCGCACGACTTCTACGGCATCGTGGCGGATGATGCGCACGTTCGCAAGCGACATTTCCGAAAGACGCTTCGCGAGGGCGCCGACGCCTGCCGCGAAAACTTCGCAGCCGAGGAAGTTCGCGTCTGGGCGGCCGGCGGCGATGGCGGCAGTCGCTTCGCCCATGCCGTAGCCGATTTCGAGAACGTTCGGGGCAGTGCGCCCGAAGGCGGCGGCGAAGTCGAGGAGGCCTTCCCGATAAGGCACTTCATACTGCGGGAGCGTTTCGTCAAGCGCGCGCTTCTGAGCGGCCGAAATATGGCCGCGGCGCAGGACGAAGCTGCGGATGTGCCGGTTTTTGAGCGCCTCAAGTTCTTCGGGCGCGAGCTCTTTCTGTTTCATGGTGCTCGAAAAATTGCGTCGCACTGGACGTGCTGAAGGCGCGGCATTTTACCGCGCGGCGCTTTTGCGGGCTCGCAGCGGCGAAGCGGATTTTTGCCGCATCGAGAAGCGCAGTCCGCAGAATTCAGCCGGCGGACCCTGCGGCGGATGGCGCGCGGAGCTTCTGCAGTTTTAGCGGCGCGAGATCCTGCGCACGATGCGGTCGCCGAGCGACTGAATGCCCTGAACCAAAATGATGAGGACGATGACGACCGGCCACATTACTTCGGGCATGAAGCGCTGGTAGCCGTAGCGGATGCCGAGATCGCCGAGGCCGCCGCCGCCGACGACGCCCGCCATGGCTGAGTAGCCGATCAGGCTGATGACCGCAATCGTGAGGCCGGCAAGAATGCCGGGCATGGCTTCGGGGAGAAGCACCTTCGTCACGATCTGAAGATTCGTCGCGCCCATGGCCTGAGCGGCTTCGACGAGACCTTTGTCGACTTCGCGAAGGCTTGTTTCGACAATGCGGGCGATGAAAGGCGCCGCGGCGATCGTCAGCGGCACAATGGCTGCGGCCGTGCCGATCGAAGATCCGACAACGAAGCGCGTGAATGGGATGACCGCAACGAGAAGAATGATGAACGGAACCGAACGGAGCGCATTCACTGCGGCGCCGAGCACGACGTTCAGAACAGGCATCGGCAGAAAGGATTTTCTGTCCGTCACGAAGAGGATGATTCCGAGCGGAACGCCGATTGCCGTGCCGATTCCCCCGGAGACTGCAACCATGAGGAGCGTCTCGAGGAAGGAGTCGAAAATCATGCCGAACAAGCTACTGGACATCGGAAAGCTCCTCTGCGTTGACGCCCTGGGCTCTCATGAAGGCCATGGCTTCTTCAAAGGTTTTGCGCGAGGCTTCGACTAAAACCGTCAGCGTGCCGAGGCTCTCGCCCTGGATGTCGTCGACCGTGCCGCGCAGAATGTTGAGATCGATGCCGAATTTGCGTGAGCACTCCGAAATGACCGGACGCGCGACTTCGCTGCCGATGTAGGAAAGCCGCAGGAGGCGCACTTCGCCGGGACCTCGCCGCCTGCGCGCTTCGCTCATGATTTTCAGGATGGATTCGGGCAGCGAGCGGCCGGCTACGTTGCCGATGAGCGCGCGCGTCGTTTCGTGCTGAGGACGGGCGAAGATGCCGATCACTGCGCCTTCCTCGACGACTTCGCCCTTGTTCATCACGGCGACGCGGCTGCAGATCTGCTTCACGACGTTCATTTCGTGCGTAATGAGAACGATCGTGACGCCGAGCTCCTTATTGATGCGCTTCAGAAGTTCGAGCGTCGCGAGCGTCGTTTCCGGGTCGAGCGCCGAAGTCGCTTCGTCAGAAAGAAGAACCTTCGGATTGTTGGCGAGCGCACGCGCGATGCCTACGCGCTGCTTTTGGCCGCCCGAAAGCTGTGCAGGATGCTTGTCTGCGTGCTCCTTGAGGCCGACGAGCTCGATCAGCGGTTCGATGCGCCTCTGGATTTCATCTTTGGACGCGCCCACGAGTTCAAGGGGCAGAGCGATGTTGTCGTAGACGGTGCGCGAAGAGAGGAGGTTGAAATGCTGAAAAATCATGCCGATCGAACGGCGGATTTCGCGCAGCTTCGCTTCCGGGAGTCCGGTGAGCTCCTGTCCGTCGACGACGACCTTGCCCGAGGTCGGACGGTTGAGGAGATTGATGCAGCGCACGAGCGTGCTTTTCCCTGCGCCGGAGCGGCCGATAACGCCGAAGATTTCTCCCTGCTTGACGTGCAGGGTTACGTTCTTCAGCGCGTCGAAGACTTCACCCGAAGGACTGACGTACGTCTGCGTAATGTGCTCGAGTTTGATCATGAGGATCCGAACGGCTGCGGCGGTCGATGCAGGCGAAAGGAAGCGGGCCGCAGCC
Organism: uncultured Sutterella sp.; assembly: GCA_964624425.1. Classification (GTDB taxonomy): domain Bacteria; phylum Pseudomonadota; class Gammaproteobacteria; order Burkholderiales; family Burkholderiaceae_F; genus Sutterella. The sequence goes on along the minus strand of CAZUXQ010000056.1, from coordinate 276 downwards.
GTTTGATGGTCAATGGAAAGATTTTCTCAGTCTATTCGGTTGAGGCGGATCATGCGCCCGTCAGATCCCGAGATTCTGGCGAACTTGCGGTATTACCTGCTGCGGCCGGACGGATTCGTTCGCCAAAACTTGCGATTCGCCGCAGCCGACAGTGCAGTTCTCGAACCAGTAGAGCCGACGGCTCTCTGCGGCAGCTCCGTCCTGCCCGTCTCCCGGGGCTTGTCGATCCAATCGAAGGAATTGTTCTCGATGCAAATGGCCCAGTCTCGGACCGAT
>CAZUXQ010000055.1:7570-9137 GCA_964624425.1 uncultured Sutterella sp. | reverse complement strand
GCGTCGTGAGGAGCAGCCTGAAGGAAGCCGGAGGCAGCCCCTTGAGCTGATGAACAAGAACCTCATGTGAGGCATGCGGCGGCGGACAAGCCTGCCGCAAGAAGCCGGCAGAAGCCATGGGATCGGGCGGGACTGCGTCCCGGGAAGGGCTGAAGGCGTCCGGCGCAGCCGGCAGTCAGGGACCTGCCGGAAATCCGAAAAGGAGCCGGACGGGAGCGGACGGCCGCGCCGGAAGCCGTCCTGGATCGAGACGGCGGAGGCCGGGAAGTGCAGGCCTCAGCCCGTACGCCGAGTCATGATGACGAAGGAGGAAAAAGGCGCGGCCGACACGACGGTCCTGTGCAGGAGCAGGAAAGCGGCTGAACAAACCGTGAAGCGCCTGAGGCCGTTCATGAGGGCAGACTGCTTCTCAAGCTCGGCGGACAGAAGACGAAGGCTGCATCACGGGTTCTCAGCAAAAGTTCCCGGGGCGGGTTCCGGCGATCGAAGACGGGAGTGAAGCCGCGGCCCCATGAGAAGCCGAAGCTGAAATGCAGACGGCGCCTGAAGGAGACTGCCTCGCGAAGTCGGGAACGGAGTCCGGACAGGCTCAGAAACGATCCGCAGGCATTCGTGCAGGGCTGAGCCGGCTCTCAAGGAAGAGGCTTGAGGAACAGACGGACAAGCGCTGAGGCGCATCATCCGAAAGGCGGGCTGCGTGAAAGGGGGGCTGAGGCCCGGCTTCCGCCTCCTATCCGGTTGAAAACAGAAAAAAGTCGCTCGTATTCGCTGTCTGCCGGATGCTTTGCGCAAAGCGTCGCGAGAATCGCGGCGGCAGTGAACGCGACGAAGGAGCCGAAGGGGCCTCCGAAGGCCTGAAAGAGCGCCGTCTTTGCCGGGAGGAAGGCTAGACGGCTCCAAGATTGGGAGAAACGGAGAATTAGGAGTTCTTTGTCCTGATTTTTCAAGGTGAAAATGAAAGTGAGCGCTTACTTTAAGTTCTTGCTGAAGAACGAAGCGATTCTGTCGACCGGAATGATGTCGAGGCGGTCGTAGAGATCGACGTGGCTGGCGCCCGGGACGATGCAGAGCTCTTTGTTGCCGCCCTTCATGGCTTTGAATGCGTCTTCGCCGAAGTAGCGCGAGTGGGCCTTTTCGCCGTGCACGATGAGAACCGGGCTGCGGATCTCGGATGCGTAGCTCAGAATCGGCATGTTCACGAAGGACCAGCTGGACGTGGTGTTCCAGCCGCCGTTGGAATTGAGCGAACGCGGATGCCAGCCGCGCGTGGTCTTGTAGTAGGCGAAATAGTCCTTTGCGAACTGCGGCGCATCATCGGGCAGCTTGTCGGCGACGCCGCCCGCAAGCGCATAGCGGCCTTCGCGGGCGTTGCGGGTGCGTTCCTCGGCGAGGCTTCGGCGCAGCGCATGGCGGCCGTCTTCGTCAAGCGAATCGAAGTAGCCGCGAGCGCTGACGCGGGACATGTCGTACATCGTGACGGCGACGGTCGCCTTGATGCGCGTGTCGACCGCAGCCGCATTGACCGCCATGCCGCCCCAGCCGCAGATGCCGAGAATGCCCACGGCGC
>CAZUXQ010000055.1:0-7560 GCA_964624425.1 uncultured Sutterella sp. | reverse complement strand
GTCTTCGACGTCGCTGCGCGTGAGAAGGTAGTCGACCGCGGCCGAAAAGTCTTCCGTATTGATGTCGGGCGAAGCGACGTAGCGCGGCTCGCCGCCCGACTCGCCCGTAAAGGATGGATCAAAGGCGATCGTGAGGAACCCTCGCTCGGCAAGCGTCTGCGCATAAAGGCCCGAAGATTGTTCCTTTACGGCGCCGAAGGGGCCGCTCACGGCGATCGCCGGGAGCTTCTGCGAGGCGTTTTTCGGGCGGTAGAGGTCGGCTGCCAGCGTGATGCCGAAGCGGTTGACGAAGACGACTTTCTGGTGTTCGACCTTGTCGGATTTCGGGAAGACTTTGTCCCATTCGGCCGCGAGCTCCAAGCTTGCCGGCGTGCGGACGCTGGCCTGAGGGAATTGAGCGTTTCGGACCTCATAGGCCGGCGCGGCGCCGATGGAGGCGGCGCTCGTGAGGCCGACGGCGGCGAAGACGGCGGAAGCGGCAAAGTGTTTCATCATGCAAAGTCCTTGTCGACTGCAGCGGGCTGCGGCGCAGGACGCCGGCATTTCGCCCGGAAATTTCGAAGCATTTGCGGCAGTATAGAAAGCAGGAAGCCTGCATATCAAATGCCGCATGTTCATGCGTTTTCATGCCTGAAAGGCATGCGGCGGCGTTCCGCCTTCGGAATATGCGTCTGCCGGCCGCAAGCGAGGTCAGGCCTTCGCCTCTTCTTCGCGCAGGAATTTCAGGAGAAGCTTGACGGGAGCGGAGAGTTTTCTGCCGCGCTCCCAAGCGATCGTGACGTCGGCTTCCATAGCGGGCGAGAGCGGCAGCCAGACGACGCCCGAGTCGGCCGCGGAATTGATGATGCCGCGGAGCGCGAGGACGTGTCCGGCGCCCGCTTCGGCGAGCAGATAGGCGTTGTAGAGGAGATTGAAGGTGCCTGCGATCTTGAGCTTCGTCGAGAGGCTTTCGAGCCAGCCCGAGAATTCGTTCCGCTCCCAAGACTGGCGCGAGCAGTAGACGGGTTCGCCGCAGAGGTCTTCGGCCGTCACGAATGCTTTTCCTGCAAAAGGGCCGTCCTCCCGCGTGAGCACGCCCCAGCGATCGCGGCCCTTGAGGCGGATGCACGCGCAGCTCGTCATGTCGGCGGCGCCCACGAAGACTCCGAGGTCGGTGAGGCCCGAGTGCAGCTCGCTTTTGACCGTCTCTTCCGAGCCGCTCGTGATGTGGCACTTGACGTCGGGCGCCGCTTCGCGAAGGCGCTTCACCGCACGGGCGAACGGCTTGAGCGCGGGCGTTTCGCCTGCGGCGATGCGGATTTCGCCCGACAGCTCGTCGTCGGCGCGGATGTCGCGCTTCGTGCGCGCGCAGAGTTCCACGATCGCGCGGGCGCGCTCAAGGAGGAGCTCGCCTTTGGGCGTCAGGCGAAGCCTGCGGTTGGATCGCTCGAATAGCTTGTGGCCGAGTTCGTCTTCGAGCTCCATAAACTGCCGCGAGAGCGTCGGCTGCGTGACGTAAAGCCGCTCGGCTGCGCGCGAAATGCTCTCGGCTTCTGCGGCCGCGATGAAGTAGCGAAGTACGCGGATGTCCATGGCGTGGGTCAGAAAAAAGAAACTGCTTGATGCGCATTCATTTTAGACGGCTCGCCGCCTATCTTTCGCCGCGATGCCTAGCGGACGCGCGAATCGAGGCGTCGAGTGCGGATGCGTCTCTTCGCGTGAAGCTAAAACTTGCGCCTTCTGAAACGAATTTTTGAAGGCGAATCAATACAATGGCGTCATTTTCAGACCACTATCGGAGTTTTTCGATGCAGAAGCGTTTCGTCTTCAAACTTGCGATGGCCGGCGCTGCCGCCCTGATGCTCGCCGGTTGCGGCAAGGAAGAGCCCAAAACCGCGGCTCCCGCTGAAGCCCCTGCGGCCGAAACCGCCGAAGCCCCTGCAGCTGCGGGCGGTCCGCTCAAGGTGGCGTTCGTCTACGTGAGTCCGGCCAATGAGGAAGGCTGGTCCACGCAGCACGACGTCGCCCGTCAGGCTGTTGAAAAGAAGTTCGGCGGCAAGATTCAGGTGACGACGCTTGAAAACATTCCGGAAAATGCCGACGCCGAACGCGTGCTTCGCGATCTCGCCCAGCAGGGCAACAAGCTCATCTTTGCGACGAGCTTCGGCTACATGAATGCCGTGATGAAGGTCGCGAAGGAATTCCCGGACGTCAAGTTTGAGCACGCTACGGGCTACAAGACGGCCGAAAACGTTTCGAACTACTCGGCCCGCTTCTATGAAGCGCGCTACCTTGCCGGCAAGCTCGCGGCCGCCGCGACGAAGACCAACGTCCTCGGCTACGTCGCCGCTCTTCCCATTCCGGAGGTGCTCCAGGGCATCAACGCCTACACGCGCGGCGCGCAGTCCGTGAATCCGAACGTCGAAGTCCGCGTCGTCTGGACGTCCGCTTGGTACGACCCGGGCAAGGAGGCCGATGCCGCGAAGTCTCTGATCGGCCAGAAGGCCGACGTCGTCACGCACCATACGAACTCTTCGGCCGTGGCCGCCGCGTGCGAAGAAGCCAAAGTTCCGGTGATTTCGTACAACACGTCGATGAAGAAGGCGGCGCCCACAATGCTTTTGGGCGGCGTGATCCATATTTGGGACGAATATTATTCGAGCCGCATCCAGGCCGTTCTCGACGGCACCTGGAAGCCGCATTCCGTCTGGGGCGGCGCGCCTGAAGGCATGGTCGCTCTCGTCGACATTGCCGAAAGCACTCCGAAGGCCGTGGCAGACGACATCGCCGCAACCTACGACAAGATGGCCAAGCGTGAATTCCATCCGTTTGCCGGTCCCGTTGTCGACAACGACGGCAAGGAACAGATCCCTGCTGGCCGGACGGCTTCCGATGAACAGCTTCTCACGATGGGCTATCTCGTGAAGGGCGTCGCGGGCAAGCTTCCGAACGTGCAGTAATAAGCCGCATTCGGACGGAATCGACTTTTTATTCGCTTGAGGCTCCGGAAACGGGGCCTTGATTGTTTTTATGCGCTTTTGCCGGCTGTGCGTGACCGACGGACGCAAAAGCGCGGCGTCTTCGTTGGAAGCGGATAGACTTGCTTGACCGCTTTTTTTGAAACACTTTTCCAACGGACAACGACATGCCTGTCGAGACGTTCCAATTGACGCTTCTCCTTATTGCCGTCGCAATCGGCGTTGCGATTCTCGTGCTCCTTGCGTTCCTTTGCGCCGGGCTTCGCCGCCAAGAGCAGTTGGAAAAGGAAGAGGCCGAGAGGACGCTTGATGCGGCTGACGCCATGATGGAAGGCGTGCAGGCCGCAAAGCGCGACATTCTGTCAGGCGTTGCGCAGTCGGATGCGCGCCTCACGCAGGCGATGGCGAACCTCATCAACTTCTCCGGCGAATCGCAGAATCGTTCGACCGAATCCGTGAACCGTTTCACGGCTGCGGCGCAGGCCGAGCTTAAAGCGATGAACGACAAGATCGCGCAGGAATTTCGTGCGCTTCAGGGACTTCTCGACGAACGTCTCGCGAGGATCCTCGAAACGAACGCGGCCAACACGGAAGCGATGAACGGGAGACTCAGCCAGTCGCTCGAAGTCATGCGCAAGGACAACGCCGAGAAGCTGGAGGCGATGCGTGCGACCGTTCAGGAGAAGCTTGAAAAGACGCTTGCCGATCGTCTGCAGATGAGCTTTCGCGTCGTCGACGAAAAGCTGGGCCTCGTGCAGACGGGCTTGGGCGAAATGCGCCGCATGGCAGAAAGCGTCGCAAAGCTTCAGGGCGTGCTGTCGAATGTGAAGACGCGCGGGATGTTCGGTGAAACGCAGCTCTCGGCGCTTCTCTCGGAAATTCTGTCGCCCTGCCAATACGGCGAACAGGTTCGATTGATTCCGGATGCAAATGTCGTTGTCGATTTTGCGGTGAAGCTGCCGGGGCGCGACAAGTACGCGCCCTGTTGGCTGCCGATCGACGCGAAGTTTCCGCTCGAAGACTGGGAGTCTTTGGAAGATGCGCGCAGAGAGAGCGACGCGGCGCGCGCCGCCGAAGCGTCGAAGGCGTTGGAGCGCGCGGTTCTGAAGCAGGCGAAGTCGATTCGCGAGAAGTACGTTCGTCCGCCCTTTACGACGGAATTCGCCGTGATGTTCCTGCCCGCTGAAGGCCTCTACGCGGAAGTGATTCAGATGCCGGGGCTTCTTGATCGCCTGCAGCGCGAAATGCGCGTGACGCCTGCCGGTCCCGTCATCATGTCCGCGCTTCTCAACAGCCTCATGATGGGCTTCATGACGTTGGCTATGGAAAAGCGAAGTGCCGACGTCTGGAAGCTTTTGGGCGAAGTGAAGGCCGAATTTGCAAGTTTTGCCAAGCAGTTTGCTCTCGTCGAAAAGAAGTTCCGCGAAGCGCAGTCTTCGCTCGAAGCGATGAATACGCGCACGCGCATGCTCGACAAGCGCATGCGCGCGATTGATGCCGTCACGGATGAATTGCCGTTTGAAGAGGGCGCTGCGGCCAATGCAATTGAAGCCGCGCTCACGCCGGCGCTTTCCGAAGAATCCGGCAGGGCCGAAGACCGCCTTGTCGGCGATGAGGCGTGTTAGATGCGCCTGAAGAAGCGCGCTTGACCGATTCGATTGCTTTGCGCTCGAAGCTGAGGGTTGAGCCGCGCCGGCATGCTGATTGCAGGCTGCAATGCCGTTGAAGGCATCGGCTTCGGAGAAAATCCTTCTCGGAGCCGTTCGGATATTCGTGCGGCGGCGTCCTCAGCAGCGCTTGGCTTCGCCGATTAGGTGCGTGCTGTCGTATTCGTTCTGATTGCGTTGATGCTTGCGGATGACGAGCCGCATCGAAATCATGACGAAGAGTCCGAAGACGAGCATCGTAGCCGGAACCGAGAGGTCGAGCTTGATTAAAAGCGAATAGATCCCGAGCATCGTGAGAATCGAGAGGTTCTCGTTGAAGTTCTGCACGGCGATTGAGCGTCCGGCGCTCATCAGCACGTGGCCGCGGTGCTGCAGAAGGGCGTTCATCGGAACGACGAAGAAGCCCGCGCAGATTCCGACTGCGACCATGACGACGGAAGCCATCATGGCGGCCCAGGAGATCGAAAAGCCGAAGAGTTCGATGCCGCCTGCGGGAGCCATGCTGCGGTCGAAGAAGGCCGCGCACGAAACAAGAATCCCCATGAGGATCCCCATCGGAAGGACGGAAAGAGATTTTTTGAGAGGCACCTTTGCGGCGGCAAGCACTGCACCCAGGGCAATGCCGATGCTGACGACGGCCTGCATGACCGCACCTTCCGAAAGCGTCATGCCGAGCGCGTGATCGCACCACTTGAGAACGAGAAACTGCAGAACCGCGCCCGCGCCCCAGAAGAGCGTCGTGACGGAAAGCGAAATCTGGCCGAGGCGGTCGTGCCAAAGAAGGCGGCAGCTCTCAAGGAAGCTGCGGATCGAGTCGACGGGGTCGAACTGCTGCTTCGGGTAGCGCGCTCCGGTGTCGGGAATCGCAAGGTTGACGATGCTCGCGGCGACATAGACGAAGATGATCGCAAAGATCGCGGCTTCGGCAAAGGTGCTGAGGCCTACGGCGTTCAGATGCAGATGCGTGAGGATTCCTTGCGCGATGTCGGGCTTGATGAGAACGCCGCCCAAGACGATGCCGAGAATGATGGAACCCACGGTGAGGCCCTCTATCCAGCCGTTTGCCACGACGAGCTTTTCAGGGGGAAGAAGTTCTGTGAGGATGCCGTATTTGGCGGGCGAATATGCGGCTGCGCCCACGCCTACGATTGCGTAAGCGAGAAGCGGATGACCGCCAAAAAGCATGAGAAGGCAGCCCACGGCTTTAATGAAGTTTGTGAGGAACATCACGCGGCCTTTGGGTCTCGTGTCGGCGAAGATGCCGACCCAGGCAGCGAGGAGAACGTAGCTCACGACGAAAAAGAGCTTCAGAAGCGGCGTCTGCCATTCAGGCGCATTAAGGCTCGTCAGGAGCGCAATGGCCGCGATGAGCAGGGCATTGTCGGCGAGCGAAGACAAAAACTGCGCCGCCATAATGGTGTAAAAGCCGCGATTCAATTCGAATGCTCCTGGCTGACGTCAGGACGGGACCGAGGCCCGAATGCCAAAAATGAGTAGTGAACATTTTAGCAAAGAGGCTGTCGGCCGAATGCTCGGCAGGCGGAGCTGCTGTTTTCGGCAAGCATCAAGCATTCGAAAGAAGGTTGGCTTCAGCACGCGGCGCAAATGCCGCTGCGCTAATATGTCCGAATTCGACGAATGTCGCAACGACTGAAGGAATGCTTGCGTATGCCGCGTCCTATTCATGCAGAAATTGATTTGGAAGCGCTGCGCCGCAATTTGGCGCGTGTTCGAAAGTCGGCCGCCGGCCGCGAAGTCTGGGCGGTGGTGAAGGCCAATGCCTACGGTCATGGGCTGGAAAATGCCGTTGCGGCATTCGCGGACGCCGACGGACTCGCGACGATCGACCTATGCGATGCGGAGCGAGCGAGAGCGTGCGGTTGGCGCAAGCGCATTCTCCTTCTCGAAGGCGTCTTCGACGCGGCCGACATCGAGCCGCTGCAGCGCTTGGACGTCGAGACGATCGTGCATTCGCGCTGGCAGATCGACATTCTCAAGACGGCTGCGCCGCTCAAGGAAGTGCGCTGTCACGTCAAAGTGAATTCCGGCATGAACCGACTGGGCTTCCAGCCCAAGGACGCCGGCGCCGCCGCAGACGAACTCGCCGCCGTTCCCGGCATCAAAGTGATGGGATTCGCGACGCATTTCGCAAACGCCGAACCCACGTACGACCAGACGAAGCCCGCGACGGTGGCGGCGCAGCTCGAACGCATGGGCGTGCTGGCCGAAGCCGAACGCGGCGCCTGCATGGCAAATTCGGCCGGCATCATCTTCCATCCGGAAGTGGGCGGAGAAGCCGTGCGCGCGGGCATCGTGCTCTACGGCGTGAGTCCGGACCGAAACATTTCCGCGGAAGAAATCGGCATTGAGCCCGCCATGACGCTCACGGCGCAGATCATTGCGATTCAGGACGTCGCCCCGGGCGAAGCCGTGGGCTACGGCTCGCGCTGGGCGGCGAAGCGCCCCTCGCGCATCGCGGTCGTCGCCTGCGGCTATGCCGACGGCTATCCGCGCACGATGCCCGACGGTGCGCCTGTATGGGTCGAAGGGAAGCTCGCGCCTTTGGCGGGCGCCGTCTCGATGGACATGCTTGAAATCGACGTGACCGACATTCCCGAAGCAAAGGTCGGCAGCGTCGTCGAACTTTGGGGCAAGCACCTGCCCGTGAACGAGGTCGCGGCTGCCTGCGGCACGATCGGCTACGAACTCATCTGCGCGCTTGCCCGCCGCGTGCCCGTCGTCGTGCGGGGGGCCTGATGGCAAGGCGGGACCGCGTCGAATTCGTCTGCTCGGAGTGCGGCGGCACGACCATCAAGTGGCAGGGCCGGTGCCCGCACTGCAAAGCCTGGAATACGTTGCAGGAATTCAAGGCGTCGACCGAAGCTGCGGCTCGCTACGGGAGCAGACGCCGCAAGGGATGCGGCTTCGTCGACACG
>CAZUXQ010000054.1:0-9221 GCA_964624425.1 uncultured Sutterella sp. | reverse complement strand
CGATGCGGCCCGCGACCGGACGCTTCCGCGCTATCCTTGGAACAAGAAGATCTTCTGGGCCGAGCCGACGAGCGAATCGCATCACCTCTACGATGCCGCGCCATGCCATCCGCTTTTGGGCTGGGCTGTGCCGCATGCGGAAAACGTTTGGGAAAACACGGTCGATCTGTCGCTCTATCCGTGGCTCTCGGGCCACGAGATCGACGAGACCGTGCTCTTTCCGGCCGCCGGATTTCTCGAAGCCGCGGCCGCCGCAGCCCGCCGCCATCTCGAAGGCCGAGGCGTCGAGGGGACGGTGGAAGTCAAGAACCTCGCGATGCTGCGTCCGCTCGCGCTTGAAAAATTCCCGTCGAAGAAAATCCGAACCGCTGTTTCGCGCGAAGGCGTCATCACGATGGAGTCGCGAGGCCTCCTCTCCGACGGCAGCTTCCTCGAGCACCTTGCGGGCCGTGCGGCGCGCTCCGATGCTCCTCGTCCTGCCGCCTGGAACATTCGCGCCGCGCTCGACGGCCGTCAGGGCGCCGCCGCGGCGGCCGAGCATCTCGACACCGCAGGCTTTTACGATGCTCTCGGCGCGATCGGCCTTCGGTACGACGGCGCTTTCCGGCCGATTCAAGACGCTTGGCGGCTGCCCGCCGACGAATCATGCGCCGCGCGCATTCTCGTGAAGCTCGAAAGCCGTTCGGCGGAAGCCGGCGACGGCATGATGCTGCCGCCCGCGCTTGTCGACGGGGCGCTGCAGGGCCTTTTTCTCGCTCTCGGCTGCGCAGCCGATGCGGGCGGACTTGATGCGGGCGTCGACCGCAGGATTTCGTATCTGCCGAGCTGGATCGGCCGCGCCGTCATTTGGGCCGAAGGCGCGCCTGCATGGGCGCAGGTTCGTCTGCTGAAGGCGACGCCGCGCTCGGCGCTCGCCGAGTTCGACCTCATGAACGAGAGAGGCGAAGTTCTGGCTCAGCTGCGCGACGTGCGCTTTCTGCGGGTCCGACGCAAGGAGAACGGCGTCGAGCCGGCGTTTTATTTCGACGGCTGGGCGATCGCAGGCGGCGATCGGACGGCGGCCGCCTGCGATGCGGATGCCGCCGTCCGCGCAGTCAATGTTCTGGAGGCCTCGGCGCGTCATGCAGCCGACGGCATCGGCTGGAACGCGCAGAAGGCGGACGAGGCGCTCGCGCTCCTTTACTGGCTCTCGGCGGCGCTCGTTCGCGAGGCTGCCTCAAAGAACGATTCGGACGGCGGCTGGATGCCTGCGGAGGCGTTCTTCTGCGACGGATTCGCCGACGCAGGCATGACGCCCTTTGCCGACAGTCTCGTTGCGCTTCTCAAAGATGCAGGCTGCGCCGAAGAACTCGACGGCCTCGTCCGCCTCAAGACGCCGGAAGGCGGCGAGCCGCCCTCGGCCGACATGCTCTTCCGCACGATTCTCGCCGAAGCGCCGTCCTTCTGGCCGCTCGCCGCGCCGATCGGCTTGATCGGCAAGCACCTTCGCGCGCTCGTCGCGGGCGAAAAGCGCTTCGACGAAGTGCTCCCGAGGTTCGACGCCGACGTGCGGCCGCTCCTTGCGCGCATGCCGCAGGCGATGATCGCCGAGCGCGCCGCGAGGGCGTGGGTGCATTTCAACTGCGAAGAAGGGCGCAGAAGGGCCGTTCGCGTCCGGGGCCTTTATTTGGCCGATGCGGACGGGCGCATGCTGGCGCGCATTCGCAATGCCATGGCGCAGGCCGACGAGCTCTGCGCAGTGTTTGCCGATCAGCGCGCCGTCGAGCGCGCGAAGGCCGAGCTTGCAAGCGCGCCGGGCCTTTCCTTCATGAGCTTCGGCAAGTTCCTTGAAGAGGGCGCCTCTGCGGCCGGGCGCTTCGACTGGGCGATTCTGCCCGAAGGCCTGTCCTTTGCCGAAAACGTGCCGCTCGCGCTTTCCGCGATCTGCGGGGCGCTTCTTCCGGGCGGCTCCGTTCTCCTCAATGAAACGGCTCCGAACGAGGCGATGAACCTCCTTTGCGGCGCAAGGCCCGGCTGGTGGTCCGCCGCAAAGCGTTCGGGCGAAGGCATTTCCGCGCGCGCTTCGCGCTTGGCCGGCGAAGCACACTGGCTGGGCGCGCTTGAAGACGCGGGATGCTCGGCGCATGCCGCGTTCGGCGCAACCGACGATGAAGCGCGCTCCCTCATTGCGCCCAAGATGCTGCTTGTCGGCAGAAAGACGGCGGCCGCGGGACTGGACGGCGGCGAAGCGAATGCGCCTGATGCGGGCGCGCAGGGTGGAGCAGGCGAAGGCGCCGAAGAGGCTTCTCCGCTCGTCTATGCCGCAATTGTCGCCGACCGCGTCGGTCTTGCGGGAACCGTTCTTTGCGCCATGCAGCGCGAAGGCGTGCGCGCCGAAAAGACTGCTGTCTGGACCGACGTTCTTTCGAACGAGAAGGCATTCCTGCAGGCGCTGCCTGCGGGGGCGCGCATTGCGCTCTTCTGCGGCTTTGATGCCGCCGCCGGCGCATCGGCTCCCCTGAAGCTCTTCAGGCTTTTGAGCGCGGCGGAATGCATGAGCGAAGAGGGCGGGCTTGCCGCCGGCATCCGAGTCGATGTGGTGGCGCCGCGCCTCGCGGGACTGCCGGAGAGCCGCTCGGCCGGCTGCGGGATCGAGAATTCCGCCGCCGCCGACGGCGTGCTCGGGCTTGTCCGCGTCTTCCGCAACGAGTGCCGCACGGTCGGCGTCCGCCTTCTTTCGCTCGGAGACTGCAGCGCGGAAACGATTCGCCGTGCTGTCCGGCGCCTCCTCGAAGACGACGGCGGCGAATCGGCCGCAGTCGACGGACATCTGTACGAACGCGTCGTCGAGTCGTGCGGACGCCCGCAGGCGGGCGCCGCTCGCGAAGAGACGCTCGCCATCGATTCTCCGGGCCGCCTCGAGCGGCTTTGCTGGAAGCCGATCGAAGCGCCGCTTCCCGCGCTGAAGGGCAGGGAAATCCGCGTGGCCGTGAAGGCTGCGGGCCTCAACTTCCGCGACGTCATGTGGGCGTCGGGAATGCTCCCCGAAGAGGCGCTCGAAAACGGATTCTCAGGTCCGGCCATGGGTCTTGAGGCTGCGGGCGTCGTAACGGCCGCGGGTCCCGATGCGCGCGAATTGAAGGCGGGCGACGAAGTCGTCGTCTTTGCGCCGGCCTGCTTCAGCAGCGTTGTTTCGACGACGGAGGACGCGGCGGCGAAGAAGCCCGCGAAGCTTTCGTTCGCGGAAGCCGCTTCCGTTCCGGTGGCGTTCTTTACGGCATGGTACGCCGTTCGCTGGCTCGGCCGCGCGAAGAAGGGCGAAAAGATTCTGATCCACGGCGTTGCGGGCGGCGTCGGGCTTGCGGCAATTCAGGCCGCGGCCCTCTTGGGGCTGGAAGTCTATGCAACGGCCGGAACCGATGAGAAGCGCGCGCTCCTCGAGCGCCTGGGCGTCAGGCACGTCTACGATTCCCGCTCGCTGGCTTTCGGCGACGAAATCCGGCGCGACACGAACGGGCGCGGCGTCGATCTCGTTCTCAATTCGCTTGCGGGCGACGGCGCGGAGAAGTCGCTCGATCTTCTTGCGCCGCTCGGCCGATTCCTCGAACTCGGCAAGCGCGACTTCTATGCCGACCGCCCCATGTTCGTGCGTCCCTTCCGCCGCAACATTTCGTACTTCGGCATCGATGCCGACCAAATTCTCGTCGACGCGCCCGAACTCGCGCGCAAGCTCTTTGCCGAAGTGCTGGAACATTTCGAGACGGGCGCCTTCCGGCCGCTTCCCCTCATGATGTTCCCGGCCGAAAGCGCCGCCGAAGCCTTCCAGACCATGCGGGATTCGCGGCACATCGGCAAGATCGTCGTCGTGCGCGGCAGCCGCGCTGATGCGGACGGCGCCTGCGGTTCTTCGGCCGAGGAGCGCACGGTGCGGAAGGACTGCGGCCTCAGGCGCGCCGAGACCTTTGAAGATCTGGTCGCAGGGGGCACCGTCATTGTCTCGGGCGGCTTGGGCGGCCTCGGACGCAGGACGGCGCTCCGCATGGCCGAGCGCGGCGCGAAGGCGCTCGTGCTTCTGAGCCGAAGCGGCCGAACCGCCGCGTCCGAGGACTTCATCGGCGCGCTCGAAGCCCGCGGCGTGGTCGTCCGCGCACCGCGCATTGATCTCGGGTCGGACGACGAGCGCGAAGTCTTCGCGGCGCTCGACGCGTCGCTCAAGGGCCTGCCTCCCGTCTGCGGCATCGTTCATGCTGCGGGCGTCATTCGCGACGCCTTCATGAAGAACCTGAGCGACGAGGATGCCGCAATGCCGTGGGGTCCGAAGGTGCGCGGCGCGCAGCTGCTTGCGGATTTTGCCTCGAAGGCCGGCGCTGCAGGCGCGGCGCTCAAGTTCTTTGCCGCCTTTTCGTCGGCGACGGTTCTTCTCGGCAATCCCGGCCAGGCCAACTACGTCGCCGCCAATGCCGGCATGGAGGCCGTGCTCGAGCGCGCGAGGAAGGCGGGCATTCCGGCAGTCTCCGTCGGCTGGGGTCCTGTGGGCGACGCCGGCATGCTTGAGCGTAGCGCGCAGGCGCGCCGCGTGCTCGAAGCGACGCTCGGCGCTCCCGCGCTCAATTCTTCGGATGTCTTGGATGCGCTTGAGGCGGCCGTTCTCGAAGGCTGGACCGCTTCGTCATTCCTTGCCGCAAACTGGCAGCGCCTCTCGGGACTTCCTCTTTGCGCGGACAAGCGCTTCGACGCCGTGCGCGCGCGCTCCGGCGGCGCTCGAGAAGGCGGCGCGCCGCTTGCGGATCAATTCGCCGGCAAGACCGACGAAGAGGCCGTCGAGATCCTCGCGCGGCTTGTCGCCGAAGAGGCTGCGTCTCTCATGGGCATTGCCGTTCAGGAGCTCAACGTCAACCAGCCTGTTGCCGACATCGGCATGGATTCGCTCATGGTGGTGGAGCTTGCCGCCGCGCTTGAAGAGCGCCTCGGCCTCAGAATTCCGGCCGTGTCGCTGTCGGGCGGCGCAACGATTCGCTCCATTGCCGAGCGCTTCTGGCAGATGATCGACAAGAAAAGCGCCGAAGAACAGGCGATCGACATCCTTGCCGAAAAGCACGGCGTGGCGCTTGCCGAAGAAATGAAGACGGAAGTATTGAAGAACATAGGAGGCGCCGGCTGATGACTGCCCAATCCTCGAATGCGGAAGATTCGAACAACCGCCTTTTCGGCCTCTCGGCTTCGGAGCGCTCGCAGCTCCTGAAGTCGCTTCGCAGACCGGGCGCTTCGGGTGCTGGGAGGCCGCTCGGTGCGCCGCTCTGGCATCCGGACCCGAAAATGACGGACTTCGGAGAGTTCCCTGCGCTCAAGCAGCTGCGCATGGAGCAGGAAGTCGCCAGACGCGCCGGGATTCTCAATCCCTTCTTCCTCTGCCACGACGGCATTGCAAAGGCCGAGACTTCGATAGGCGGGGTGAAGCATCTCAATTTTTCGACTTACGACTATCTCGATCTCAACGGGCATCCTGCGCTTGAAGAGGCCGCGGTCGATGCGCTTCGCCGCTACGGCACGAGCGCGTCCGCTTCGCGCTTGGTTTCGGGAGAAAGGCCTCCCCACCGCATGCTCGAAAAGCAGCTTGCCGACATTTACGGCGCGGAGGACTGCGTTGTTTACGTAAGCGGCCACGCGACGAACGTCTCGACGATCGGAAAGCTCTTCGGGCCGCACGACGTGATCTTCCACGATCAGCTCTCGCACAACTCGATCGTGATGGGCGCGGCGGCTTCGAGAGCGGAGCGCATCAGCTTCCCGCACAACGATGCGGCAGCGCTCGAGCGCCTCTTGAAGGAGCACCGTCCCAAGGCGCGGCGCGCGCTCATCGCAACCGAAGGCGTCTTCTCGATGGACGGCAATGTCGCTGATCTCCCCGGCCTTATTCGTCTGAAGAAGGCGTGGGGATGCTTCCTCATGGTCGACGAAGCGCATGCCTTGGGCGTACTCGGAAAGACCGGGCGCGGCACGCACGAGCATTTCGGCATCAATCCCAAGGACGTCGACCTCTGGATGGGCACGCTCTCGAAGACTTGCTGCGCGTGCGGCGGATACATTGCGGGCTCAAAGGACGTGGTCGAACTCCTGAAATTCACTTCGCCGGGCTTCGTCTACAGCGTCGGCATGTCGCCCGTGCTCGCCGCGGCCGCAAAGCGCGCGCTTGAAATGATGCTCGCCGAGCCCGAACGAGTCGCAAAGCTTCAGGCCGTGAGCCGCGAGTTCGTTCGCTGCGCCAGGCGGAAGGGGCTCGATACGGGGGCTGCCGAGGGCTTCGCCATCGTGCCGATCATGCTCGGCAGCTCCCTGCTTGCAGGGAAGCTCGCCGCCCGCCTTTTCGAGCGCCGCATCAACGTGCTGCCGATCATTTATCCGGTCGTGGAAGAGGGCATGGCGCGTCTGCGGTTCTTCCTTTCGGCCGCGCACGAGTTCAAGCACGTGCATGAGGCGATCGACATCGTCTGCGAGGAGCTTCCGAAAGCGCGGGCGGATGTCGAATCAATGACGCACGGGAAGAGCGCCGCTTAGTCTGAAAATTGCGCGAAGCAGCTTTGGAGGATTTCAGGTTCGGCCGGCGCTCGCTTTCTCTCTGTTCAGAAACCGTTGAAGGGGATCCTTTTGATGTTCGAGCGGGGCGAGGCGAGGAGGTTGAATGCATTGCAGGCCGCCTCGTTCAGGAAGCTCTGGGCGGCCTGCGCTTTCGTTGCCTTTCTCGGCCCGCAGTTCATGCCTTCAGCTGCATCGGCCGCATGGATCAGCCGGCGCGCTTCCTGCGGGAACTCGAAGAACGGGACGGCCCGGGTCCCATGCCGAGCGCCGTCTGCGTCCTATTTCATGGCATTTCCGGCGCGGTTCGGACGTTTCGAAAGCCTCGAGCGCCGGCATCGCCGCCCGACAAATCGTCTTCAGCCCTGCCGCCCAGAGCAATTTGAACCGCTTTGGCAGCCTCAAGTCCATTTTCGCCGCGCATTTTGATGTGAACGGCGCCGCAAAAAGACGACCGGACATGTGCTCTCAAGCGGGCGGTTCCGCCATTGCTGAAGCTCCGGAAGAATCTCGTCGGCGGCGGCGCCGGCATCCATGGAATGCTGGTCGGCTGGAAGGGTCTTGATTTCCAAGGCGACCGGATTGCGGGCATGAAAAACCGCCTGCAGCAATTAAGACGCTCTCGAGCTTCCTGAGCCTTCTCGAATCTTTCGTGCAGGGAGCATAGTGGAGTTCAGGAAAAAGAAAAAGCCGGCTCGGACGAACCGAACCGGCTGCGCGCTGCTAACGGCGGATTGCAAGAATCGCGGCCGTCAGAAGCGCAAGCTCCCGCCAATTCGCGGAAAATTGCCCTGCAAACTTGACGTCAACGTCAAGGTTGAGAGACAATATCGCTGAAAAGGCAAGGAGAAAGAAGAGAGTTGCGTTGAAATTCATCTCTTCGCCTCCTTAACTTTGTCGGCCCGGAGCACGTGGATGGTGCCCGGGCCAACTTCTTTTCAAAACCCGGTCGTCCCAGGAGGAGGGTGCCGGGGCCTCTGGGTTCCGAAGAACCCATTGCCGATTCTGTGAAGAAGGTCTTGGAATTTTAGTCTCTCTCTGCGGAGGCGCATTTCCGTCCTGCCGGAGCCGATTCATCTTCCGGGCTTTGCAGAAAGAAAAAAGCCGGTCCGGACGAACCGAACCGGCTTCGCGCTAGCGGCGAACCGCAAGAATCGCGGCCGTCAGAAGCACGGCAAACTCCTGCCAATTCGCGGAAAATTGCCCTGCAAACTTGACGTCAACGTCAAGGTCGAGGGACAATGCTCCTGAAAAGGCAAGGAGAAAGAAGAGAATCGGTTTGAGTTTCATCTCTTCGCCTCCTTAACTTTGTCGGCCCGGACACATGCGACGTGCTCCGGGCCAACTTCTTTTCAGAACCCGGCCATCCTAGGAGGAAGGCGCCGGGGCCTCTGGGTTCCAAGGAGCCCATTTCCGAATCTGCGAAGAAGCGGGATTTTATCCTCTCGGCGGGGCGGATGTCCGGTTCGTCAAGCTGATTCATCTTCCGGCAGGGCTGACGCACAAGCACTCCTGAAAATCCGCTGAATTTCGAGACGGCTTTTGGAAATTTCAGCGGATTTTTCCTGTTTTTCGGCGTGATGCCTGCGCATGCCGAAAAAAGGAGCCTCCATGCCTCGCCCCGCCAGCCCGAATCCCAAAGATCCTCTGCGACAAAATTCGCTGCTATGAGGATCCTGACTTCTCCTGCCGAGCCAATCTGCCTCCTCCAAGCATTCCCAAGCAGGATATTGATGCCTTCATCGCCAAGATTGAGAACTGCCGCGCTCCATCACCGCAGCCGAAATGGCAACGCTTTCTGAGGCCGTCGACAAGGTTGTGCTCGAAGGTCTTCAAGATCTGCCGCAAAGTGCTGCTGCCTGGGAGCAAGAAGAAGTGAAAGCTTTGTCGACTTCGACGTTCAGGCAGCGCTCAATTCGCTCGCCTTCGCTCCTCGCACCGAAGTTCCCACGGGAATCTCCTCTGACGGCATCGTCGATCAGGAAACCAAGGATGCCCTGATTGCCGACATTTTTGACGCAACGGACGCCGACTCAAATGTGTCGAGCCTGCAGCAAAGCGGGGCCGCTGCGGCAGCCGACGCAATCGCCGATTTGGCGGATCATCTGACTGCTTCGGAGGATAAGGCTGCAGTAAGCAGCAACGAGCCGACTGCAGGAACGGCGACGGGAAACTTGGCCGATGCCGACGCCTCTGACCTCCAAAGGACGCTCGAAAACATTGTGATGCATTGATGAGCACGCCGGACGCCGCCGAGGCCGAATTGCCGATCGAGAAGTTCTGCTCCAAAACTGCCGTCCGTGACACGCGGCATTTCGGTTCCTGACTCTTCTGGGATTTGTGCGGCAACACCTCCAAGCCAATAATGCGGGCCCAAAGTCCTGCAAACGCTTGACGTCTGAGGGATAGCCTTGCAGATGCGAGAGATTTTTCGGCTGTCTGTTGCCTACCAACCAGATGCCAATTAAATGGCAGATAACTGCGCATTTGAGTGTAAAATAGCAGGTAACCGGCCATCAACCGAACATTTGGCTGGCAGCTTGTGAGGTTTCTATGCCAGAACTCAATGAAGAAGCAGTCATTAAAGCCATTCATCGCATGCGCAGTCTCGGTTCCGACACACAGCGATGGGAAGTCAAAGAATCCGTGCAGGAACTTCCCAAAAAACT
>CAZUXQ010000053.1:0-9295 GCA_964624425.1 uncultured Sutterella sp. | reverse complement strand
GCCGCATCTGCCAATCAATAGGAATAGCCAAAATGACAGACTGCAAGACTGGCTGCGGCGCAACAGTTCTTCAGAACGCGCTCAGCAACCGCGGCGCCGCCTTCACGCAGGAGGAGCGCCGCGCAAAAGGCCTCGACGGACTTCTTCCGCCCGTCGTTCAGACGCCCGAAATGCAGGTCGCCCGCATGCTCGGGATGCTCAATCAGCTCGAAAAGCCGATTGAGAAGGCAATGCTTCTTGACAGTCTGCATGCCTCCGACGAAAGCCTCTACTTCCGCCTCCTTATTGAGCACACCGACGAATGCATGCCGATCGTCTACACTCCGACGGTCGGCGAATACTGCCAGAAGTTCAGCCGCATCTTCCGCTATCCGCGCGGTCTCTTCCTTTCGATCAAGGATGCCGGCCGAGTGCGCGAGCTTGTCGCGAACGTTCCGAATGAGGAAGTCGACGTCATCGTCGTGACGGACGGCCAGCGCATTCTGGGCTTGGGCGACCAAGGAATCAACGGCATGGGCATTCCCATCGGGAAGCTTTCGCTCTACACGGCCTGCGCCGGCATCGATCCGAAGAAGACGCTTCCGGTCGTGATTGATGTCGGCACGAACAATCAGGACTATCTCTCCGATCCCTTCTATCTCGGCCTGCGCCAGAAGCGAGTCGAGGGTGAAGCCTACGACGCCTTCATCGAAGAATTCGTCGCGGAAGTCCGCCGCCGCTGGCCGAACGTGCTCATTCAGTTTGAAGACTTCGGCAATCAGCACGCCTTCGAACTTCTGAAGCGCTACCAGGAAAAAATTCTCTGCTTCAACGACGACATTCAGGGCACGGCCGCCGTCGTTGCGACGGGCGTCTATTCGGCCTTGCGCGTCAAGAAGGAAAAGCTTGCCGATCAGCGCTTCCTCTTCCTGGGCGCCGGCGAAGCCGCCACCGGCATCGCGACGCTCCTCGTCGATGCGCTTGTCGACGAAGGCATGCCGCGCGAAGAAGCCTTGAAGCGCTGCATGCTCTTCGACTCGAAGGGTTTGGTGACGGCCGAACGCACGGAGCTCGCCCGCAACAAGCTTCCGTTCGCTCACGAAGGACTGCCGCCCTGCAGGACCTTCATTGAAGCCGTAAAGGCTGTGCGCCCGACCGGCATCATCGGCGCGGCTGCGCAGCCGAAGGCTTTCGACGCAGAAGTGCTTCGCGAAATGGCCGCGATCAACGAACGCCCGATGGTGTTCGCGCTCTCGAATCCGACTTCCCGCGCTGAATGCGATGCCGAAACGGCCTACCGCGAAACGGAGGGCCGCGCGCTCTTCGCGTCCGGCTCTCCGTTTGCGCCCGTCGACGTCGACGGGCGCCGCTTCGTGCCGCGTCAGGGCAACAACAGCTACGTCTTTCCGGGCCTCGGCCTCGGCGCCGTCTTTGCGAAGGCGGCTTGGATGCCCGACGGCATGTTCCTCACGGCCGCCCGCGAATTGGCGAAGTGCGTGAGCGAAGACGATCTCAAGCAGGGCTCGCTCTATCCGGCGCTGACCGAAGTGCGCCGGGTTTCCGCCAAGATCGGCGCCGCTGTGGCCGAATACGCCTACGCGCACGGCTTGGCGAAGTCCGAGCGTCCGGCCGACCTTGAAAAGGCGGTGGCGGACTTCATGTACCGCCCGTAATCCGAACGGGCAAAGCGCTTCTGACGGCGCCTGACGGATGTCTGCCCGCACATGCGGATCGGGCGGAAGCCTCAGGCGCTTCTCATGCAGATGATCGAAAGCGAGGCGGAACAGAAGGCCGCGCAGATGCAGGCGGCCGAAGCGGAGAAGGCCGTCAAGGCTCCGATCGCCACGCTTTACGGAGAGCCCCTTGAAAAGTGCCCGGCAGGACTCTTCATTCCGCCGGAGGCGCTTCGCGTCTTTCTCGCGCGCTTCGAGGGGCCGCTCGATCTGCTCCTCTTTCTCATCCGAAGCCAAAAGTTCGACCCAATGGACATTCCCATGGCGGTCGTCGCCGAACAGTACATGGCGTACATGGAAGTCGTCCGACGCGAAAGCCTCGAATTGGCGAGCGCGTATCTCGTCATGGCGGCGACCCTCATGTCGATCAAGAGCCGCATGCTGCTCCCCGCGAAAGCCGATGATTCGGAAGAAGAGCCCGAAGACCCGCGAGCCGAACTCATGCGCCGCCTCCTGGCGTACGAAAAAATCAAGAAGGCGGCGTTGCTGCTCGACGAACTGCCGCGTTGCGGCCGCGACTTTCTGCCTGTCTCGGGGGCCGGCGCGCCCGCCGCGGCGGACGCGCTCCCTGAAATCGATCTTCAGGAAATCGGCGAAGCTTGGCTTGATGTGGTTGCGAGACTGAGGCTCTCGGCGCACCACCATGTCGCGCGCAGCGAGCTCTCCGTGCGCGAACGCATGTCGATGGTTTTGAAGCGCCTCAGCGGCGTCGATTTTTTGACGTACCAGTCGCTTGTCGACAGCGACGATGCGGCAACGCGCATGAGCGCGGCCGTTTGGTATCTGGCGCTTCTCGAGCTCGGCAAAGACGCGCTCGTGCGCCTCGCTCAGTCCGAACCCTACGCTCCCATCTACGCGAAGCTCGCCGAGAAAAGGAATCTTCTCGAATCGGGCGGCGGCTTCGAGGCGCCCGGCGAAGCGGAAGCGGCGGCCGATGCGGGATCTGCCGCCGCAGATGCCGCGGAATTTCTCAAGAGCCGCCGATTGGACGATCCTCAAGAGATTCTCTTTTAAGCCTCTGCTTTTTCAAGCTTTCTCCGCTCCAGCTCTTCGAGAACCGCGCGCGCACGCGCCATGGCAAATTCCATGTTCGGAACGAGGTTGGGGCCGAGTTCTTCGGTAATGCCGGTGCGCTTGAGCTGCCGCAGCGGATGACCGCTCGCGCCTGCAATGATGAGTTCATGCGTGCGGCGGTGCAGCGCTCTCACGAACGCTTCAATCTGATCCATGGCCGAGTTGTCGATGTTGATGAGATCCGTGAAGTCGAGAATCACGATCTTCGCCGAATCGGGAGCGCTGAGGCGGGCCGGATCCGTGACGCGTTCGAGCTTCGAGATCGAGCCGAAGAAGAGCGCGCCCTTGATGTGCCAGGCCTCGACGGTGCCCGGCATGTTGAAGGGCAGCGTCGCCGGCTCCACCACAGTGATGTTGTTCATGCGGTAGAGGAAGAAAATGCAGGCCGTGACGAGGCCGACTTCGACGGCTACAGTCAGGTCGAAGACGACCGTGAGGAGGAAGGTGAGGAGAAGCGTGGCTTTGTAGGAGAGCGTCATTTGGCGCAGACGCAGGAATTCGCGCCAGTTGCCCATGTTCCACGCAACGAAAATGAGGATCGCCGCCAAAGCCGAGAGCGGAATGCTGCCTGCGAGCGGCGCGGCCGCAAGGATCACGATGAGAAGCGCCGCGGCATGCACCATTCCGGCTGCCGGACTCGCCGCGCCCGACTTGATGTTCGTGACGGTGCGCGCGATGGTGCCCGTCGCCGGAATGCCGCCGAAGAAGGGAACGATCATGTTGGCGATGCCTTGACCCATGAGTTCCTGATTCGGGTCGTGGCGGTCGTCGGTCATCGTGTCGGAGACGCGGGCGCAGAGAAGGCTTTCGATGGCGCCCAAAACGGCCAGCGTAAGCATGGAGCCGTAGAGCTGCTTGGCGGTCTGCCAATCGAAGTCCGGAAGCTGGAAAGAGGGCAGCGACTGCGGAATGCCGCCGAACTTGCTGCCGATCGTCTCGACGGGGAGATTGAAGAGACGCACCGTGGCGGTCGAAAGCACGAGCACGACGACGGTGCCCGGCAGACGAGCGAGCCACTTCTTCCACTGCGGTCCGCTCATGGAGTAGCTCTTCGGCCAGAAGAAGACGATGAGGAAGCTCGCGAGCGCAATTCCGAAGGCCCACGGACTGAAGGTGCCGATGTTGGCGATGATTGCGTTGATCATGCCGAAAAAGTCGGCAGGCATCTTTTCGGCCTTGAGGCCGAGAAAGTCCTTCACCTGCTGCAGGCCGATCATCACCGCGATGCCGTTCGTGAAGCCGATCACGATCGAAATCGGAATGAATTTGATGAAGCCGCCGAACTTCAGCAGGCCCATGAAGAAGAGAATGATTCCCGAGCCGATCGTCGCGAGCATGAGGTTCGAAAGCCCGTACTGCGCGATGATCCCGTAGATGACGACGACGAAGGCGCCTGCGGGACCGCCGATCTGTACGCGGCAGCCGCCGAGGAGGGAAATGAGGAAGCCGGCGATGATGGCCGTGTAGAGGCCGGCTTCGGGCGGAACGCCCGAGGCAATGCCGAAGGCCATGGCAAGCGGCAGCGCGACCATGCCGACCGTAAGGCCTGCAGAAACGTCGCGCGACAGCATGCGCATGCTGTAGCCGCGCAGGGATTTGAAAAAGACCGGAGAGAACTGCGCGAGCGGAACGTGGCGGAGAAAATTGCTCGCATGCGCTTTGAAGCTCATGGCTTTGAGGTCGGAAGAATGCGTGAGAAATTGTTGCGCCGCCGCAGAAAAAAAGCGCCGCTGCTCAGAGAACGGCGCCTCTTGCGGGAAGCGTCGGCCGGCGGACGGCCCGCCGTGCGTCAGCGAATGCGCATGCCGGGCTGCGCGCCGCAGTCGGGCTGCAGAAGAAAGATGCCCTTGCCGCCGGCGCCGCCTGCGGCAAGCACCATGCCTTCGGAAACGCCGAAGCGCATCTTGCGGGGCGTAAGGTTTGCGATTACGGCGGTGAGGCGGCCTTCAAGATCTTCGGGGCGATAGGCGCTCTTGATGCCGGAGAAAACGATGCGGGTTCGGCCTTCCCCCAAATCGAGCGTCAGGCGCAGAAGCTTCGCGGAGCCTTCGACACATTCGCACTTCATGATTTTTGCAATGCGAAGGTCGATCTTCGCGAAGTCGTCGATTGAGCACTCGGGGGCGATCGCTTCGCCGCCCGGGAGGATTGGTTCGGGTTCAGGCGCCTTTTCGGGAACGAGCGCATTGAGCTGCTTTTCCATGTCGACGCGCTGCCTGAGGTGCTTGAAGGGCTGAATTTTCGAGGCGCTTGATAGCGGCGCAAGGCTCGTCCACATGAGCGGCTCGATGCCGAGGAACGCTTCGACGCGTTCGGCCGTAGCCGGAAGAACGGGCTTGAGGTAGAGCGTAAGAAGACGAAAGCCTTCGAGCGCGACCGAGACGACGCGGTGCAGATCGGCCGCACGGGCCGGGTCCTTCGCAAGCTCCCAGGGCTTTTCCCTGTCTACGTACTCGTTGACGACGTCGGCCAATTCCATGACGAGGCGCATGGCGCGGGCGAATTCGCGGGTTTCGTAGCAGCCTTTCACTTCGCCGGCCTTGGCGCGCAGGACTTCGAGAACCGGATCCTGCATGGCTTCGTCGAGAACGCGGCCGTCGAAGCGCTTCACGACGAAGCCTGCGGCGCGGCTGGCGATGTTGACGTACTTGCCGATCAGGTCTGAGTTGACGCGCTGCGCGAAGTCGAGCTTCGTGAAGTCGACGTCTTCGACGCGGGAGTTCATCTTGGCGGCGAGATAATAGCGCAGCCATTCGGCATTCATGCCGAGCTCGAGGTACTGCAGGGGCGAAATGCCCGTGCCGCGGCTCTTCGACATCTTTTCGCCGTTCACGGTCATGAAGCCGTGGGCGTTGACGTGGTCCGGAATGCGGAAGGGCGTGCCGGAGAACCGCAGCATGGCGGGCCAGAAGAGCGTGTGGAAGTAGATGATGTCCTTGCCGATGAAGTGAATCTGTTCGGTGTCCGGATCCTTCAGAATCGCTTCGAAGTCTAGGCCGCGCTCGCTGCAGAAGGCCTTGAATGCGCCGAGATAGCCGATAGGAGCATCCAGCCACACGTAGAAGTACTTGCCCGGAGCGTCCGGAATTTCAATGCCGAAATAAGGCGCGTCGCGGGAGATGTCCCAGTCGGCGAGATGGCCGTCCACGCCGAGCCATTCCTTGTCCTTGGCGAGCACTTCGTCCTGCACGCGCGGCAGGCCGTCCTTGCCCCTGCCCGTCGTCCAGCTGCGCAGGAATTCGACGCACTGCGGGTCGGAGAGCTTGAAGAAGTAGTGCGCGGACTTGCGGATTTCCGGCGTCGAGCCCGAAAGCGTCGAGTACGGATTCACGACTTCCGTCGGCGAATAAACGGCCGAGCACTTTTCGCAGTTGTCGCCGTACTGATCGGGCGCGCCGCAGCGCGGGCAGACGCCCTTGATGAAGCGGTCGGCGAGGAACATGTTCTTGACCGTGTCGTAGAACTGCTCGATTTCCTTCGTATAGATGAGGCCGGCATCCTTGAGGCGGCGATAGACCTCTTGACTCAGCTGATGGTTTTCGGGCGAGTCGGTGGAGCCCCAGTAGTCGAAGCTGATGTGGAAGCCGTCGAGGTACTGCTTGCGGCCGGCGGCGATTTCCTCCACGAAGGCCTGCGGCGTGATGCCGCGCTTCTGCGCGGCAATCATGATGGGGGCGCCGTGCACGTCGTCCGCACCGATGAAGTAGACGGTGTTGCCGGCCATTCGCTCGTGACGAACCCAAATGTCGGCCTGGATGTATTCCATGATGTGGCCCATATGGAAGGCTCCGTTGGCATAGGGCAGGGCGGTGGTCACGAAAAGAGTGCGCTTAGACATGCGGCAGAGTCCTGAAAATGTTGCAGGCATGCTGACGGACGGCAAGTGAGCCCCGGAGCATGCGTTGTGCATATGCAAGTAAAATAAAAATTCTAACGTTTTTTCAAAAAGGCGCGCAGCCGCGCTCACCCTTCGGTTCAGGCGGAAGAAGCGCTTTCCGTTGCGCGTGCCGCCGGCGAAAAGCGGGATCGCGGCGACGGAAGCAGCGCTTCTCGGGCGGAAGTCGCAGCGGTTCATCGCTGCGCGTGCGATCTGATTCAAGTGAAAGAGTCCGGGGGTTGTCCTAGAATTGCGGGAGAGGCTCAATAGATCCAAGCGGGGCGAAGATCTCTTGCATGCTTCGCTCGGAGAAAGCGGTCCGACAAAAAAAGCGCAGAAAAAGCCCCCTCTGTAAAATGGCGGAACATTTCATACGGCGGCGGCCTTTCGATTGGACGCCGGCATTTCATTTCATTACGACAAAGCAGTCATGACGATTTCGACAGCAGAAGTCGAGGCTTGCCTCGCAAAAGTGATTGATCCCGTAACGGAAACCGACTACGTCTCGTCAAAAATGCTCAGAGGCGTCGAAACGACGCCCGACGGCGGCGTTCTCGTGAAGGTGACGCTCGGCTATCCGGCGAAGAACTGCTGGAAGAGCGTCGCCGTCTCGATCGAAAAGGCATTGAACGATGCCGGCATCGAGAACGTGAACGTCGAAGTGACGCAGGACATCATCGCGCACAAGGTGCAGGGCGCGCTGCGCGTGCTGCCCGGCGTCAAGAACATCATCGCTGTGAGTTCCGGAAAGGGCGGCGTCGGCAAGTCGACGGTCTCGGCGAACCTCGCGCTTGCGCTCGCCTGCGAAGGCGCCCGCGTAGGTGTTCTCGACGCAGACGTCTACGGTCCTTCGCAGCCCACGATGCTCGGCGTTTCCGGCGCTCCGACGACGACGGACGGCAAGACGATGGAGCCGCTCGAATCCCTCGGCCTTCAGATCAATTCCGTGGGCTTCATGGTGGGTGAAGATGAGCCGATGATCTGGCGCGGGCCGATGGCCGCAGGCGCGCTCGAGCAGCTTCTGAAGCAGACGAACTGGCATGATCTCGACTATCTCGTCGTCGACATGCCGCCGGGCACGGGCGACATCCAGCTCACGCTCTCGCAGTCCGTTCCCATCACAGGTGCGGTGGTCGTGACGACTCCGCAGGACATCGCGCTCATCGACGCGAAGAAGGGTCTCAAGATGTTCGAGAAGGTGAACGTGCCCATTCTCGGCGTCGTTGAAAACATGAGCGTCTTCATTTGTCCGGACTGCGGCAAGGCGCATCACATCTTCGGCGAAGGCGGCGCAGACCGCATGAGCAGGCAGTACGGCGTGCCGGTTCTCGGCCATCTGCCGCTTTCGCGCCAGATCCGCGAAGAAGCCGACGGAGGAAAGCCTACTGTTGCGGCTGATCCTGAATCTCCCGAGTCGAAGCTCTTCCGCGAGATGGCGATGAAGGTTGCCGGAGCGCTTGCGAAGCTCGGCAAAGACTACAGCGCCCGCATGCCGCAGATCAAGGTCAAGAACGACTGACGCGCACTTGCCGCCCTGGTGATTCCGAACCCAAATGGAAAAGGCCGCTCAATTGCTTGGGCGGTCTTTTCATCTGGCCCGCCCAGCAGCGCACGTGCATTTATGGCGGCGGGAGTCTGCTGATCGCCCGCTCGGCACGCTCTGCGACGAAATCCTGCTCGTCTGCGGCATGGAGCCTCTAAACACCGTGGAATCCGCCTCAACGATCAGAACAAAGCTCCGCCTTAAACTGCCATGAAATAGTTGCCGACAAGAAGTGATGGCTGATGAAACTGGCCGAATCCCTATCCTGCTGACGAAAACAAGAGATTCGACCGCCTATTAGTCCGAAGAAAGTCGGGAAAGAATGATTCGACCCGCCTTCAGGCGGCTTTTTCGCAATCCGGACTCCCAACCGTTTTGCTCTTCTAAGGCTGAGCAGAAAGAACCCACTGAAGCCTTCCGAAAGGCTTCGATCAGCCTTCTTCGATGCAGACCGTCGCAGGACGGATGCAGAAGGCAAAGCTCCTGAACTTTGCAGTCAGGGGCTGGCGCTGCGGAAAACCAGATCCTGCATGGCGCAAACCGGCAAGACTGCCGCAGCTCAACATGTGCAAAATTTGCACATGCCGCATCTTGTGCTGATTCCATCGAGTCAAAGATGATTTTGAGGTGCTTGCCGACAACCGACAACGGTGCGCTCAACGCCGAAGCGCCGACAAATGCTGCTGCACCATGCTCCAAGTGTCTGAAGCAACCCCATAGAGGAGGCTCTTTGCCGACTGGAAGGAGGGGACGCTTGAAAGGGGTGCAGGTCTCATTTATGAACTATTGGCCGTTTTTAGTTTCAAAATCATCCATGCACCAACTGAAGGGGCACTTCAGTTGGTGCATGGAGTTCATCCAGTTCCAAGGCGCCGAGCGCGCAAGACTGGGCGCCGTGCTGCAGTCCGATTTCGAAAAGCCGTCAGCAGACGAGGAGCCGGCCAGATCGACAGTCAGAACGGCTGCCGCTCCCTCATTCTCAGGAACCGCCGTTTTTTGCTCTCGGACGCTGCGCAGAAACGGCGCAGGGAGACTGCGCTTGGGAAGGGCAAGCTGCTTTTGAAAATCAGCGAACATAAAATGAAGGTC
>CAZUXQ010000052.1:0-9297 GCA_964624425.1 uncultured Sutterella sp. | reverse complement strand
AAGAGCCCTTCTCCGAAGCGCGCCGCCGCGCCATGCTCGCTCTTGAAAAATGCGGCATCGCCGAACTTGCCGGCCTCAGTCCCAAATCCTTGTCCGCCGGCCAGAAGCAGCTCGTTCTTCTTGCGCGTGCAGTCGTGAATCGTCCGGTCGTCATCCTGGCCGACGAACCCGTCGTGCATTTGGATGCCGCCAATGCGCAGAACCTCCTGCGTCTTCTCTGCGCCTTCGTCAATGCCGGCGTCACCGTCGTCGCCGCAAGCCACAACCGCTTTTCGCTGCCCGATGCGCCCTTGAGAGAACTTCTCCTGACGCCGCCCCGCGGGGAGGAATTCGCATGAGTCTCGGCTCGAACCTTCAATGGGCATTTCAGGAAACGTTCAGAGGCCTGAAGCGCGACGCGGGAATCTACAGCTTCGCAAGCCTTCTCTGCGCCCTAGCGATTTCGATTCCGCTCTTCATCGCGACGGTTTTCCACGGCCTCTCCGAACCGCTCCGGTCGCTGCCGACTGCAGTCGAAATCACGGTTTTCTCAAACAACGGCGCAAACATCGAGAAGCTTGCGGCCGACATCGATGCAGTGCCCGGCATCATCAAGACCGAGATGATCGCCAAGGCCGACGCCTTCGCGGAATTGAGCAAAAGTCTCGGCATGAGCCGGAAGAACGACATGCGCAACCCGCTCCCGGATATTGTCGTCGCCACGCTCAAGCCGGACGCTTCCGCCGAAGAAGCGGAAAAGACGGCCGATGCCATCAAGGCCTTGAAGTCGGTCGACTTCGTCGCCTACGAAGCCTCCTGGCACGAAAAATTCCGCGCGATCTCCCGCGCGGGCTATGCCGGCGTCGCCTGCGTAGGAAGCGCGGTATTCCTGCTCGTTCTGCTGGTGCTCGCCGCGGCCGTCCGCATGACGTCCATTTCAGCCAAAGCAGAACTGCAGACGCTGCATCTCTTCGGCGCATCGCCCGGCTTCGCCATCCGGCCCTTCGTTTGGAGGGGAGCCATCCTGACGGCGGCAAGCTGCCTGATCGCGATCGGCCTTGCGCAGTGCGGCATTCTGGTCTTCGGCCAATCGGTCCAAACAGCCGCTTCGCTCTACGAAGCCGAGCTGCGCCTCGCGTTGCCCGACGAACGGCATCTCGCCGCACTCGTTGCGCTTTCCGCTTTTTTGGGCGGCGCCGCAGCAGCGCTCTCGAGCCGAGACTATTGGCGTCATCTGCACTAAGATCGGCAAGCCGCCTTAAAATTTTCCTTCCATTTCATTCGTTCTCGTTTCACGTGCGCACCAAAAAGCCAATTCAGCAGCCCGTCGACCCCGCATCCCCTCCAGCTGATGCCGACGACGTCATTGAGGCCGATGCGAAGGATGTCGGCCGTTCGGCCGAAGGCCTTGAGGGCGCCGCCGGACTGCTGGAAGCCGAATCCCTCGAGTCCGGCCGAAGCGCGAAGAAGCCCGGCAGCGCGCTTGTGCCGTACGAAGCACCCAAAGCGCCGGCCCTCGTCGGCCAGCTCGGCGATCTCGAAGCCTTCATGCGCGCGGCTGAAAAGGCGCCGATGCTCTCGGCCGAAGAAGAACGCAGTCTGGCGACTGCGCTTCGCGACAACAACGACCTCGACGCCGCCCAGAAACTCATTCTGAGCCATCTGCGGCTCGTCATCTCGATTGCCCGCGGCTTCCTCGGATACGGACGTACTTATGCGGACCTGATTGAGGGAGGCAACCTCGGCCTCATGAAGGCCATCCGCCACTACGATCCGGAGCGCGGCGCAAGACTCATGACGTTCGCTCAGCACTGGATCCGCTCCGAAATCCAAGAGTACATCATCCGCAACTGGCGCATCGTCAAGCTCGCCACCACGAAAAACCAGCGAAAGCTCTTCTTCAACCTCCGCCAGATGAAGGCGGACGCTCAGGCCGCTCTCACCTACGAGCAGGCAGAAGACATCGCTCAGGCGCTCGACGTGAAGCCCAAGGAAGTGCTTGAAATGGAAGAGCGCATGTACGGGCAGGAAACGAGTCTCGAAGCGCCGGAAGGTTCGGACGACTCGTCGAACTTCGCGCCTGCCGACTGGCTCACGCGAGAAAGCGATGAACCCGAAGCGATTCTCGAGCGCGAAAGCCGCCTGAAGCTGGAAGGAGAAGGCCTCTTTGCGGCGCTTCAGACGCTCGACGAACGCAGCCGCCGCGTGATCGAAGCTCGATACCTCCACCGCGACGCCGACGGAAATCCGAAGCCCGTTACGCTTCTTGCGCTTGCCAAAGAATTCGGCGTTTCCGCCGAACGCGTCCGCCAGATTGAAAAGCTTGCCCTTCAAAAGATGAGGAACGCCCTCGTCGTCGGCGGCAATTTCTGATTCGACTTCAAGCCCATGTTCAAAGTCGTCCTCGTCCACCCCGAAATTCCGCCGAATACGGGAAACATCATCCGCATGTGCGCCAATACGGGCTGCGAACTCCACCTGATCGAGCCGCTCGGCTTCTCGCTCGAAGACAAGCGCATGAAGCGCGCCGGCCTCGACTATCGCGAGTACGCCGCCGTGAAGACCCACAAGTCGTTCGAAGCACTTCTCGAAAGCGAACGCCCCGATCGCGCCCGCATGTTCGCCATGACCACAAAGGGCTCTTCATGCTTCGCGCAGATGTCCTTCAAGCCGGGCGACTGGTTCATTTTCGGCGCTGAAAGCAAAGGGCTTCCCGAGGACGTGCGCGCGTTCTTCCCCGACTCGCAGCGCATCCGCCTGCCGATGCGCCCGAACAACCGCTCGCTCAACCTCTCGAATTCGGCCGCGGTCGCGATCTACGAAGCCTGGCGGCAGAACGGCTTCTCGGGCGGCGTGTAGGACTCCTCCAAGCCGCCCGGCAAAAAGGCGCCCTTCCGCATCTTTTCGAGTCGGACTCGCGTCAGAGTTCCTTGTCGATCTTGTGCTCGATCGCGTATATCGCAGCCTGCACGCGAGACGACAGATTGAGCTTTCTCAGAATGCTCTGCACGTGCACCTTGACGGTCGATTCGGCAAGCTTCAGCGCACGCGCGATTTCCTTATTCGATACGCCGCGGGCAAGCCAGGCAAGCGTTTCTCTTTCGCGGCGGGTAAGAATCGACGGATCCTGACCGCGGGCGCCCGGGGAAGCTACGCGGTTCACGAACTTCGTCATCATCTCGGGGGAGACGACGTTGTCGCCGTTGTAGGCCGCGCGGATCGAGCGCAGCAGAAACTCCTGATCGATCTTCTTCAGGAGGTAGCCTCGCGCGCCGAGCTTCAGGCATTCGCCGAGCGTTTCGCAGTCTTCGCTCACCGTCAGCATCAGAACGGCCAAATCCGGATGCGTCTCGCGGATCTGCGCGAGCGCCTCGTGTCCGTTCATGCTGGGCATGTCCACATCAAGCAGGACGACGTCCGCCTCCACCTGCTCCACAAGCTTGACGCCTTCCAAGCCGTCGCTGGCCTCGCCGACCACTTCAAAATCCGGCTGGCGCTGGAGCAAAGCCTTGACCCCGCTGCGGAAAAGCGTATGGTCGTCAATAAGAAGAATTCGAATCATGGCGAATGCATGTTTTTGTCGTTCGTTTCGGGCTGACTTCGCCGAGAGCCCCGCCCTCCGTCGCGAAAATTCATATTCGATTATTTTAGCAATTCGAGCGCCTCAGCCATACGCGGCGCCTCTTTTGAGAAACAGCAGTCAGCGCCGCCCTCAGCCCAAACAAAAGGCGGCCTGCCAAATGAACGGGACCGCCTTCGGCTTTCCAGCTCAAGCAGCGGAGGAATTAGTTCGCCGCGCCCTGAGCCTTGGCTTCCGCCTGCGCCTGCGCGAGACGCTGCTGGTAGAGAATTTCGAAATTGACTTCCGGCAGATGAACCGGCGGAACGTTGGCGCGGGTCATCAGGTCTGCTATGTTGGCGCGCAGATACGGGTAGATGATCGACGGGCAGAGCACGTTCGTGATGTGCTGCAGCGGTTCGGCCGGAATGCCCTGAACGGAGAAGACGCCGGACTGCTTGCATTCGACGAGGATGATGACGTGTTCGCCGGCCTTGACGGTCACCGTGCCGCGAACCGTCACGTCGATGAGCGCGGGCTGAATCGTGCGCTGGCTCACTTCGAACTGAATGTCGACCTGCGGAGCAACCTGCTGGGGCTGCATCAGGATTTCGGGCGCGTTGGGCATCTCCAGGGAAGCGTCCTTGAGATAGCAGCGCTGCATCTGGAAGACCGGCTGCTGCTCGGATTGGGCGGCCTGACCTTCAGCCTGATTGGGCGTCTGACGACCTTCGGGATTCTGGGCGTTTTCGTTTTCAGCCATTTTGTTACCTTGTGGTTTTGCCGGCGGGCGCGTACCGCCGAATCGTACAAATATGCGGGCCGGGCCGAATCGGGATCGACCCGCAAGCTTCCCGCCTATGCGGGATATGGGGATGATTTTCGGGACTTCAAGGCCGCTTCCGTCCAAATCAGGAAGAAAGCGGCATCTTTTCCTTGCGCCAAGAAGCAAGGCCGTCCTGACGAATGAAGACTTCGTCGAAGCCCACGCCGCGCAGCAGGCGCGAAACCGTGCGCGATGCGCCGCCCGTCTTGTCGACGAGGATGATGGGCTGGTCCTTCGGCAGCTCTTCGATTCGTCCCTGGATCTTGTCGGCAGGCATATTCAAGGCGCGCACGATGTGCCCCTGACGGAATTCGCTCGCCGGACGCACGTCCACGACGACGGCCCTGCGGTGG
This sequence comes from uncultured Sutterella sp., assembly GCA_964624425.1. Classification (GTDB taxonomy): domain Bacteria; phylum Pseudomonadota; class Gammaproteobacteria; order Burkholderiales; family Burkholderiaceae_F; genus Sutterella. Next base: position 4,580 of record CAZUXQ010000052.1, on the reverse strand, counting down.
TTGATGAGGTCGACCGCCGTCTTCGGCGGGACTTCCGGACCATATCGATGAACGTTGATGTACGGCATGAGAAGCGCGCCGGCAGCGATCGCGATGATCGCGATGAGAAGGATGTTGTCGAGAAGAAACTGCATGATTTGTAGCTCGGATTTTTTCCGGCTCGGATTCTGTTGAATATATGATTATAGGGGCGGCGGTCCACCCGATGCCGCCTATTTTGCAGACAGAACCCACCGTGAAGAACCGAAGCCGTCCACTAAGCCGACCGGCGCTTGCGCTCTTCTGGACGCTTGCGCTTTCCGCCGCGCCGGCCCTCATTGCCGGCGCGTTCGACGGCTTCCCGCTCTCGCTGGGGCTCTCTGCGGCCGCCGCGCCCAATTCTGCGTCGACGGCCAAAGAAAAAGCGAAGGCCGAAAGCCGGAAGGCCGATGTCGAAAAGCGTCTTTCGGATCTGCAGAAGTCGCTCTCCGAGCGCGAGGCGCAGACCGAAGAAGCCAACAAGGAGCTTCAGAAGGCCGACCAGGCCATTTCGGAAGCCAACAAGCGCCTTCGCGAACTCAAGACGGAGCGCCAAAGCGTCGAAGTCCGACTCGCGCAGCTGCAGAAGGACGGCCGCGCAGTGGGCGTCGATCTTGCCGAAGCCGAAGGACTCATCGACCAAATTGCTCGAGCCCAGTACCTCAATCTGCGCAAGCTGCATTGGCAGTCCGTGATCGACGGCGGCAACCCGAACGAACAGTCGCGAACATCCGCTTCGCTTGCCTATCTCGCGCACGCGCAGCAGCGCGCGATAGGCGAGCTCGAGAGCGAAAGAAGCCGCATTCAGCGCGTGAGTTCCGAGACGCAGAAGCACCAGAACGAACTCAAGGCAATCGCGCAGGAAGAAGAAAAAAACCGTCGGGAACTCGTTGCCGACAAGCGCGCCCGTCAGCAAGCCGTGCAAAGGCTCAGCCGCGAGATCACCTCGCAGCAGCAGATGATCGACAAGCTGAAGAAGGATCAGTCTCGACTCGGCGGCCTCATCGCCTTGATCGACAAAAAGCTTGCGGCGGAGCGCGCTCAGGAAGAAGCGGCCGCCAAGCGCCGTCAGGCCGAAAGCGAACGCGCCGCGGCTGAAGCCAAGCAGCAGAAGCCGATCCCGCTCATGAAGGGAGGCAGCTTCGCCTCGCTCAAGGGCAAGCTCTCCCGCCCCGTTTCGGGCCGCGTCGCCGCAAATTTCGGCGAGACGCGCACGGGCTCGGCCAAATGGCAGGGCATTCTCATCCGCGCGCCAGAAGGCGCCGAAGTCTCCGCGTGCGCCGCCGGCACGGTCGTCTTCTCGGATTGGTTGCGCGGCTACGGCAACCTCCTCATAATCGACCACGGCAGCACCTACATGACGGTCTACGCGAACAACGAAAGCGTCTTAAAGAATGTCGGCGACAAGGTCAGGCAAGGCGAAGCCATCGCCTCCGTCGGCAAATCCGGCATCGGCGACGAGCCGGGGCTTTATTTCGAAATCCGTTACAAGGGCAAACCCATCAACCCGACCCCGTGGCTGCGGAAATAGTCCACAATACGGCCTGCTGCTTGTCCGCGGCGCAGAACGCCGCTGCCGGGCTCTCTCCAAAAGAACGACGCGCCATGCAATTTCGAGCTCTCCCATACATCGGCGCCGGACTGTGCGCCGGCATCCTTGCAAGCGCCGGCCTGCAGGTCTGGGCGGGGAAGTCGCCGGCCGAACCGCTTCCTCTTCAGGAAATCCGCCAGTTCACGAGCGTCTTCAATGCCGTTAAGGACTACTACGTCGACGACGTTGCCGACAAAGTCCTTCTGCAGTCGGCCATTTCCGTCATGGTAAGCGGACTCGACCCGCATTCGAGCTTCCTCGACCAAAAGGACTTCGAGGACATGAATGAGTCGACCCACGGCGCCTTCGGCGGCCTCGGCCTCGAGGTGACGAAGGACACAGCGGGCGTTCGCGTTATTGCGCCGATCGACGATACGCCTGCCGCCCGTGCGGGCGTTCGCGCTGGCGACGTCATCACGAAGATCGACGGCGAAGCCGCCGCCGACCTCACGCTCGAAGAAGCCGTGAAGATGATGCGGGGCGAACCGAAAACCAAGGTGAAGCTCGAAGTCGCCCGCAAAGGCGTCATGAAGCCTCTGCAGTTCACGATCGAGCGCGCCACCATCAAAACGCAGTCCGTGAAGCACAAGAAGCTCAAGGACGGCTTCGGCTACATCCGCATTTCGCAATTCCAGGAAAGAACGGCCGAAGACCTTGCTCATGCGATCGACGAGCTCGCGAAGGACAAGGCCGTCCAAGGCCTTGTCCTAGACCTCCGCAATGACCCGGGCGGTCTGCTGCAGGCGGCTGTCGGCGTTTCGGCCGCCTTCCTGCCCAAGAACATCGAAATTGTTTCTACAAAAGGCCGCACGCCGCAGTCCGACTACGTCTTCAAGGCCATTGAGTCCGACTATCGCGCCGGCAGCGCCGTTCGCGCGCTCGACAGCCTGACGCCGATTTCGAAGACGATTCCGATGGTCGTGCTGATCAATTCATCTTCCGCATCGGCATCCGAAATCGTCGCGGGCGCTCTGCAGGATCACAAGCGCGCGGTCATCATGGGAGACCGCTCGTTCGGCAAGGGCTCCGTTCAGACGATTCTTCCGATGAAGTTCGGCGGCAAGACCGTGGGCGTGAAGCTCACGACGGCCCGCTACTTCACGCCGTCGGGCCGCTCGATTCAAGCTCGCGGCATCGAACCCGATTTCTACGTCGACGACACGCCCGAAGGCAACTATCCGAGCTTTCAAGTCCGAGAGGCCGACCTTGCGCACCATCTGAAGAACCAGCCGGACGCCTCGGGCAAGAAAAAGAAGGACGACGATCTGCCCTACAACGACAACGACGACGCCAAGCCGATCGACTACGCGTATACGTTCGGCGACGAAAAGGACTGGCAGCTGCAGCAGGCTTTGAACTACCTGCAGAACAGGAAGGTCGAAACGTCGAAGTACCGCGGTCAGCCCTCTTCCGTCGTGAAGAAGCTCAAGGCCGAAGAGCGCGAGAAGCGCAAGGCCGAGGCAGCGGAAAAGACCGAGCAGGAAAAGGCTCAGGACGCCAAGAAGGCAGACAAGAAGAATGAAGACTGAACCGAAGGCTGAAGAATAAGTCTCATGTCGACGACATCCGCGACCGCCGGCCCCGCCGCTCTCCCCAAAACACTTGCAGGCCGGCTCCTTCGCCAGATCAATCTCAAGGAAATTCAGGCCGAGGGGCAGGCCGCCATTATGAGAACGAGGTTTCTCGTTCTCGGCGCGGGCGGACTCGGCTCGCCCGCGCTGATGTTTCTCGCCTCTTCGGGCGCCTGCCGCATCACCGTAGCGGACGACGACGAGGTTTCGGAGAGCAACCTCTCGCGCCAGCTGCTGCATCACGCCGAAGCGATCGGCGTCAACAAGGCGCTCAACGCCAAGCAGATGCTCCCCTCATACAACCCGCTCGTCGAAGTCGAGGCCATACAGAGCCGCATGAAAAACCTGCCCGATCTCGAAGCGCTTCTCGAGAAGACAGACATCGTGCTCGACTGTTCCGACAACCTCGCAACGCGCCACCTCATCAACCGAGCCGCGAAGAAGCGCGGCATTCCGTTGGTTTTCGGCTCTGCGCTCCGCTTTTCCGGCCAGGCGAGCGTCTTCGACTTCCGCTCCGACGCTTCGCCCTGCTTCCGCTGCCTTTTCGACGAAGACGATGCGGGCAACGACGAGAAGGCGGCCGATTACGGAGTCTTCACGCCGCTCACAGGCATCATCGGCACGCTCATGGCGGGCGAGGCCCTCAAGATCGCGGCAGGCATACCGTCCGAACTTGTCGGCCGAATCCTCATCATCGACCTGCTCAAGATGCGTTTCGACACGTTTTCTTTCGGCAAGACGCCTGGCTGTCCCGTCTGCGGGAAAACTTTTGCCGCTGAACGAAGTGAATTTCAAAGAACGCGCAATCATTGAGCCGCAAGGATTTCGGCTAATAAAAAAGATTGATTTTTAGCTGAAGTCGGGATGTTCGCGCTGTACTGAATGCGCAATTTCAGTTTGCTGCTTCGCCGACCGGCGCTTCTGCCGGTTTTTTTATTCTTTTTTGAGATTTTCCTGAAAACCGCTTCCGGAGGACAAAAAATACTTCCGGGCGATTCAGAAGGGCTTCCCAGAACCAATGGCAATTATATACGCGTAAATACTTATTATTTATGGCGGATCTTCTTTTAGGGCGTACAATATGAAAACTTCTCTAAAGAGGTACATGCAGAAAAATGGGGGAGTACACAATGTCTGCAAATATTTCCCGCCGATCCTTTCTCGCCGGAACGGCCGCATCCGGTCTGACCTTAGGACTTCCAGCCGTAAGCGCGCATGCTTCGGAAACGCCTTCCAAATGGGACTTTGAAGCCGATGTTGTGATCGTCGGCGCCGGAGCTGTCGGCCTGACCGCTTCGATCGGCGCCCGCGACGCAGGTCTTTCCGTCCTTGTCGTCGACACGAACTACGACATCGGCGGACATGCAATCACTTCCGGCGGCAGCGTTCCACTCGGCGGC
>CAZUXQ010000051.1:0-9357 GCA_964624425.1 uncultured Sutterella sp. | reverse complement strand
CGCTTCTGATGTGAAGAATTCTTGTCCGGGTTCGATATGAGGCCGGACAGGTTTTCTGCCAAATCAAGCTCCTCGGCCTGAACTCCACTTTGCTTTGCATGCTTCCTGCGGGAAAATGAAGAGCGACTTGCGGAGTTCCAGGAGCTCAATAAGACGCTGATGCTTGGGCGGGAATCTCATCCCAAGCATCGGCGTTTTTCTTGTCTGCGCATGAGATTTTCAGATCTTCAAGCGGATCGCTGAGGCAGTTCGAGCGCAGCGCAGGCTGGGCTGATCCATCTTTGCCGCATTCAAAAGCTTCTGTCGTCGATCATGGCCTTGCAGCGGCTGCGTATTCGGAAATATCCGCCGCCAGCTCGAAGGCATTCGCGGCGTCATGGGCAGCAGACGAGTTTTTTTTCAGAAGCTCGCCAAGTCTTCGGGTCAGTCCTGCAGGTTCGTCATCGAAGAGTTTTGAGCCATGCTGGGCGGGAAAGACTGCTTTGCCGAAAGCGGAGATCAAGGCAATCCGGGAAGATTCTCGCTCGACAGGGTCCATTCTCCTTGCGAGCGGGGCTTGTTCCAGCTGGTCGGCGCGGCTTGACGCCGGACTGCGCTTGACTTCGAGCTCTTCAGGCATCATGCGGCGGCTCGGTTTGTTGCCCTGCAGTTCCCGGCAGAGGCCGGCGCGCTGGATGAAGAAGCGCGCCGCCGTCCGCGCAATATCAGCCGACTGACGGTTCCGCTGTTCAAGATGATGCGGCGGCTCTTTCGGCAAATCCTTCCGAAGCGCCGCATTTCGGGGCGTTTTGAGATTATTTCGGCTGCGGGCGATGCATCGAGCGGTCCTTTTGGTACAATGCTCGGCCGATCAGAACTCTCGAAAAATCAAATAATTGCTTGTCCGGCAGGGCCGACAGGCATCGAGTTCGCAGCAATCAGACAAATTTCTTATGGCTAGCACGAATCCGGCACTGGCTCGCGACGTCAAGAAGCGCCGAACCTTTGCCATCATCTCTCACCCTGACGCGGGCAAGACGACATTGACCGAAAAGCTTCTTCTTTTCGGCGGCGCCATTCAGATGGCGGGCGCCGTGAAGGGCCGCAAGGCCGCGCGTCACGCCACTTCCGACTGGATGGAAGTCGAAAAGCAGCGCGGCATTTCGGTCACGAGTTCGGTGATGCAGTTCAGCTATGCGGACCACGTCGTCAATCTGCTCGACACGCCGGGCCACGAAGATTTTTCGGAAGACACGTACCGCGTGCTGACGGCCGTCGACGCGGCGGTTATGGTGATTGACGCCGCCAAAGGCGTTGAAGCGCAGACGATCAAGCTTCTTGAGGTCTGCCGCCTCCGCAATACGCCGATCATTACGTTCATCAACAAGCTCGACCGCGAAGTGCGCGATCCGCTCGACCTGCTCGGCGAAATAGAATCTGTTCTGAAGTTGCAGTGCGTGCCCATTACTTGGCCTATCGGCATGGGCAAGACCTTCCGAGGCGTCTTCTCGCTTCTCAAGGACCGCCTCGTTCGCTTCACAGCGGGCGAAGAACGCCTGTCGAGCGAAGGCCATGAGACGATCGAAGGCCTCGACAACCCGCGCCTGGATGAACTTTTCCCAATGGAAATGCCCTATGTGCGCGAATCGATCGAACTCATCCGGGGCGCGGCCGAAGCGTTCGATCCTGAAAAGTTCCTCAAGGGCGAGCAGAGCCCGGTCTTCTTCGGCTCGGGCGTGAACAACTTCGGCGTGCAGGATGTTCTCGACGCGCTCGTGAGCTGGGCGCCGTCGCCGCGGCCGCGAGCGGCGACCGCTCGCGATGTGGATCCGACCGAGGAACCCTTCACGGGCTTCGTCTTCAAAATTCAGGCCAACATGGATCCGCGCCACCGCGACCGCATCGCGTTCTTCCGCGTTTGCTCCGGGCGTTATCAGCCGGGCATGAAGGTCTTCCACGTGCGCGATCAGCGCGAGATGAAGATCCCGAACGCGCTCACCTTTATGGCGCAGGACCGCGTGCTGATGACGGATGCCGTCGCGGGCGACATCATCGGCATCTACAACCACGGCCAGCTTCATATCGGCGACAGCCTCACGACGGGCGAAAATCTTGTCTTCACGGGCATTCCGAACTTTGCGCCGGAGCTCTTCAGAGCCGCCCGCAGCAAGGATCCGTTCAAGGCCAAGCAGCTTCAGAAGGGACTGCAGGAGCTTGGTGAAGAAGGCGCCATTCAGGTTTTCTTCGACGAATTCGGCGGCGTCATGCTCGGCGCCGTCGGGCAGCTTCAGTTCGAAATCGTGGCCCAGCGCCTCGCAGCCGAATACAAGGTCGACGCAGTTTACGAGCCTGCCGACATTTCAACCGCCCGCTGGCTTTCGTTCCCGAACGATCAGGTGCGCAAGGACTTCGAAGCCGAACAATCCGCTCGCCTTGCCAAGGACGCAAACGGAAACACAGTGTATCTCGCCGCCTCGATCTACAATCTCGAGACGACAATGAAGCATTGGCCGGATGTGATCTTCCACAAAACGCGCGAAATGACGCAGGTCTTCGACTGACGAGCGAAAGGACGACCGAGCTTTTCGGGGCGGGAACCGACTTGAGCCGCCGCCTTCCGAAAAGAGCCGGAACGCGGCGGCTTTGCTTCGGCTAAGAAGCCGCGTCGAGCTTGATGCGTGCGGTCCAGCGCTTTGAGGAGCCGAGTTTGTTGAGGCCCAGCTTTCTGTGCGCGAGATTCGCGATGTTCTGCTCGACAAGAATGTTGGATTCGGCGCCTGCTTCCGTGCCGGCCTTGTTGTCGTAGAGCTGATAGGCGTTGCGGGTCGCCTGCGGCGTGATGTTGGGCATCACGACGTTGCAGCCGTGAAGGATGCCCTTGATGCGTCCGTTGGGTTCAAGCGTCTCCAAGGCCGTTGCCGCGGCGATGTTGATGTTCTTCATGACGAGGCGCGTCGCCGCGATCATGTTGAGCGAGAGCTGCATGAGCTTGCGGCGCTCCATCATGCCTTCGGCCGTCATGTCTGCGCTCCGGCTCGTGATGTACGGCCCCATGCCGATCATGTCGGCATTGATGCGCTCGAACGCGCGGATGTCCGCGACGAGATCTTCGATCGTTTGGCCGGGAATCCCGATCATGACGCCCGTGCCCACCTGGTAGCCCGCACGGCGCAGGTTTTCGAGCGCTTCGTAGCGGCGGATCAGATTTTTTTCGTTTTTCCCCGGCGTGCAGTGCAGGCGTCGGAAGAGATCCGGATTGCTTGTCTCGATGCGCAGGAGATAGCGAAGGCCGTTCGGATTGCCGCTTGCTTCGGCCCAATAGCGGTAGACGTCGTAGGACTGTTCGCCGAGGCTCAGCGTAATGCCGAGTCCGGACGGAAGCGCTTCGCTGATTGTTTCGCGGTTGATCTCGCGAAGCAGCTGGGCGATCCGTTCGATCCACTTGTCGTCGCGGCGTTCGCCCGCTTGAATGGCGATCGAGCCGTAGCCTTTGTCCGCCGCATATTTCGCGCACCGCAAGACCGCTTCGTCCGAAAGCGTGTAGCGTTCGAGCGAGCGGTTGTTCTTGCGGATGCCGCAGTAGCGGCAGTTGGCCGTGCAGATGTTGCTGATTTCGATGAGGCCGCGAAGGTACACTTCGGGACCCGTCTCCGCTTCGGTCGCCGCATAGGCGCGCCGCTGCAGCAGCGCGCGTTCCTCAGGCGCGTCTGCCGCGAGGAGCGCGGCGACGTCTTCGTCGGAAAATTCGGTTTGGCGGACGAGAGCCGAAAAGTTCTTCATCACTTTTCGGAACCCTTCAGAGCAGCCCGATAGCTCGCAAGCGCTTCCGGATGACAGGAAAGAACGCGCTCGAGGACGCCCTGCAGGAAGCAGATCGTCAGGCCGTAGTTCGTCATGGGAACGCCCTGCATGCGGGCTCTGCGCAGCCGCATGAGAAGATGACGGCGCGTGACGACGCAGCCGCCGCACTGGATCAGCACTTTGTACGGCGTCAGATCTTCGGGGAAGTCTTTGCCGACCGCGACTTCGATCTGAAGATTCCTGCCGGTCTTTTCGCGAAGCCAGCGCGGGATCTTGATGCGGCCGATGTCGTCTTTCTGGGGATGATGGCTGCACGTTTCGCAGATGAGAACGCGGTCGCCGTCTTCGAGGCGGGCAAGCGCGGCGGCGCCTTCCGCGAGCGCATTGATGTCGTTCTTCGCATAGGCAAGCTGAATGGAGAAGGTAGTGAGCGGGACGCTTTCGGGCGTCTGCTTCGCAACCGTCTCAATCGCCTGCGAGTCCGTGATGACGCAGGCGGGCGGCTCCTTGAGGTCGTTGACGGCCTCGGCGACGCGGTCTTCCTGCACGACATAGACCTTTGCGTGCGCGTCGAGGAGTTCGCGGATTGCCTGGACCTGCGGCAGGATGAGGCGGCCCTTCGGGGCGCCGGTGTCGATCGGCGTGACGAGAACGGCGGTTTGGCCGCTCTTTGCCAGATCGCCTGCAATCGGAAGATCGGGTTCGGCGCGATCTTCGGCCAGTTCGACGATTGCGGCGCGGAGAGCGTCGATGCCCTGACGGCCGGCGGCGGCCGTTGCGACGACGGGCATGCCCCAGCGGGCTTTTTCCTTGTCGACGAGCTCGTCGACGGTCGAGGGATCCGAGAGGAGGTCGGTTTTGTTGAGGACCAGGATTGCGGGCGTGCCCAGCGTTTTGGCGCGTTCGAGAATCGCTTCTTCCTTCTCGGTCAGACCCGAGGCGGCGCCGACGACGACGGCGATGTCGACCCATTCGAGAACCGTGAGCGAGCGCTCCACGCGCTTCATGCCCAGAGCGCCTTCATCGTCGATGCCGGCAGTGTCGATGAAGACGACTGGGCCGATGGGCGCGAGTTCGCAGGCTTTTTCTACAGGGTCGGTCGTGGTGCCGGGGACATCCGAGACGATTGATATGTGCTGATTGGTGAGTGCGTTCGCCAAAGAGCTTTTCCCGGCATTGCGGCTGCCGAACAGGCCGATGTGCAGTCTGAGTCCTTTCGGGGTGTTGAGCATTTTTTGCTTCTTGCAGCGGCGTGCGTTTGATTGTTTTTGTGCAGTGCTTCTCAAGAAAGAGCGGAGCGGCTTGAAAAAGCCGCTCCGCTCTTATATCACGATCGAGTGGACGAGATTACTTTTCGATGTTCGTGCGAATGACGTCGCGCTCAAGCCAAAGCGGAGCATGGTGTTCCGCAGCCTCGACGGAGATCGTGCCCGGACCGATGCGCCAGATGCCCTTGAAGTGCTCGAAGGACAAAAGCGCGAGTGGGATGTGAGCGCAGACCACGAGGATCGAGATGAAGATCGAGCCCCAGACATGACCGTAGAACATCGCCCAGTACGCGAGCTTGCCGGTGACCGGCGCGCCGATCCAGAGCATCCAGCCGGTAACGGCCAGAGCCGCAATCGAGCCCATGAAGAGAAGGTACGACGCCTTCTGGCCGCCGTTGTAGCGGCCCTGCGGCGGAACTTCCACCGGACCGAACGGGATCTTGAAGAAGCGGCGCGGATAGCCGCCGAAATTGCGGAACCAGCAGATCGTGTTGCGGTCCCATTCCATGCAGGCGCGCATCATGAGGGCGAAGCGGTCGGGGGCGATCACGATGAAGCCGAGAAGATTGAACGTGAAGATCGCGCCCAGGATCAGGTGGGCGAGCATCACGGCTTCGGCTGCTTCGGCTTCAGGATTGCAGAAGTACACGTAGGCGCCCGTGAAGAGCAGCGCAAACCACGTGACGGCATTCAGGGAATGGAAGACCTTGTCCGGCGCATGGAAGCGGAGGATGCGGTCGTTGGGATTGGCGGTGATGCTAGACATGAGAAGCCTCCATCGCGGCAAGCATGGTGCGCGGATAGTAGTGGGTGTGGAGAAGCTCATGCATGGTGTGATCCACAGGCTTCGTGCCCAAGTCCTTGTAGACGGACATAACCACTTTGTTCTGGTGAGAGCTGGTCAAGCCCATCGACTGGCAGAGCTTGTCGTCCTTGTACAAGCCGGCCTGACGAGCCTGAATGATCTGGCCGCGGCGGGCGATCATGTCGCCTATCGCCCAGCCGCAGACGACCGCTGCGCCGACGCACAGGCCGCATACCTTAAGAAATCCGCGGCGGCCGAGAATCAGCGCCGCCGGACGTTCTGCATAGGAATAATTTTGAGAAAGCAGCATTTTTATTCAATCCTCGCGGCGGGAGTTAAACACGCAGGGGCAGCGGAAGCGTCGGCTTGAGCCAGGAAGTGCCGACGGACTGAACCGGCTGGCCGCCGCCGTTGACGCAGCCGCCCGGGCAGTTCATCACTTCAATGAAGTGATAGCGGTTCTTGTCGACGCGCACGCGGTTGAGAACTTCCTTGAGTCCCTGATTGGCGCCGTTGACGACGCAGACGCGGACGTCGAAGGTCTTGCCGCCGAGTTCCTTGATCGGAACCGGGATCGTGGCTTCAACGATGGCGTTGTTGTAGCCGCGGACGATTTCGATGTCGGCGCTCTTGAGTTCTTCGCCGGAGAGAGCGAAGTAGGCCGTGCGGAGCGCGGCTTCCATCACGCCGCCGGAGCAGCCGAAGATCGTGGCGGCGCCCGTGTAGACTTCGAGCGGCTTGCGTTCGCGGGTCTTCGGCTCAAGAAGCGGGTTGATGCCCTTGCGGCGCATGAGTTCGGCCATGTCGCGGGCGGTCAGGCAGGCGTCGATGTCCTGGAAGGGAGGCGTATTGGCCGGGATGTCCTTGTTGGCGACGAGATGGCGCCAGGCGGCGTTCATTTCCGGACGGGAGGCCTCGAAGATCTTGGCCGTGCAGGGCGTGACGGAAACGAAAAAGATTTTGCGCGGATCGCACTTGAGGATGTGCTTGGCCGCCCAGGTCTTCGCGAGCGTGCCGCCCATCTGAAGCGGGGACTTCGCGGTGGAGATGTGCGGAAGCATGTCCGCGGCATAGGTTTCGGCGTTTTTGATCCAAGCCGGGCAGCAGGACGTAAAGTGCGGGAACGGGTGCTTGGCCTGTTCGTCGACTTCCGGGCCGCGATGGCCGAGAACCCAGTACTGGATCTTCTTGACGAATTCCGTGCCTTCCTCAATGATCGTTTGGTCGGCGGTGCTGTTGCAGTCGTAGACCACAAAGCCCATTTTTTCCATCGCATTGACCATCTGTTCCGTGGAGAGTTCGCCGGGTTCTCCGCCGAATTCTTCGCAGAGCGAAACGCGGACGGCGGGCGACGGCTGCGCGACGACGATGCGGTCGGGCTGGTCGAGCATGCGTTCGACTTCGCTGACGAAGCTCATCTGCTCGATGGCGCTGAACGGACAGGCAATCAGGCACTGGCCGCAGTACACGCAGGCATCGTCGGCGATTTCATGCTTGGCGCCGATGCCGCCGACGATGGCGTCGGTCGGACAGAACTTGCGGCAGGTGTCGCAGCCGACGCATTTGTCCTTATTGATGTGAATGATTCCTCGCAATTCGCCTTTGCGGAGATTGCCTGCGAAAGCGGGGCCATTTTCCCCGCGGGCGTTTTCGCCCGGAAGGAAGGTATGGACCTGGAATGTATGGGATATTGATTTTTCTCCGGAGTTGTCGGCGGCGCTGCATTGCGCGACGCCTTTTCCCTTCGCAATCCGCTTTCGGCTGAACGGAAACAGAGCGGGCGGCGACGCCCGTGCTTTGGGGTCCGCGTTCAGCTCAAAGCGCTGCTCTTCCTGCGAGCGGAGGCTGGTCTTCCCGCCGGCGAGGGATTGGGTCGACGGCAAAAGAGGCCTTCTGCGAAGAACCCGAATTGTAAAGGAAGCTAACGGCCGGATTGCTCATGACTGCCGCTGCGGAGGCGGGAAGACGGAGCCGGAAGCATCGAAGCCGCAGGGTTTTGTCTCTTGAATTTAATCTGGATCAAATCCGAAAGGGCCGCTTCAAATCGAGTCAACTTGTTGAGATCGCTTGAAAAATTCTTGATTGTTTTTTGTCGGGATTAGCCTGAAGGCGATCATGCGAATGCGGCTTCCGCCGTCCGGAAAAATGCAGATCCCCGGAACGGAAGAATCCATGCCGGGGACTGCATGCCGGAATGACGCGGCGCCTTAGGAATCTTCTTCCTTGAGCGGGGCGCGCAGTTCGGCGCGGACGTTGTCCATGGCCGAATAAAACGCCTTCATCATCACGAGGCCGAGGAACTTGCCGGCCTCCGTTACGATGATTTTGTCTGGATCGTTCGGATCGTCCGCGATGGCGCCCGAGAGCTTGAGGCCCAGCATTTCCTTGAAGAGATAGCGGTCGACGTCGATGCCGTGCACTTCGCGGAAATACTTGCGCGAGAGGCGGTGCGAGAAGAGGCCGAGCATGAGGCGGTACTGCATGACCGCATGCTTGTCGAAGCGGCGCCGACGCTCGACGCCCGTGCTGCCTGCTGCAATGCGCTCGCCGTAGCGGCGCAGGCTGAAGGTGTTGATGTAAAGGCTGTCGCCGAGGAAGCTGAAGGCGCCTGAACCCACGCCGAGATACTCGTCGTAGTCGACGACGTATTCGTCGAAGCCTTCGTCGTGCGTGCGGCCGAACGTCCAGCTCGTGAGCTGGCGATAGTGCTTTTCAAGCACGTCCATGATTACGCGGTACTGATCGGCGAGTTCGATTCCGGCGGCGGCAATCGTGTTCTTGACGCTCTTGCGCGTCTGCGACGTTACCATGAGCGGGTAGGTCGTCACTTGACGAGGATTGAGCTCGACGATCTTCTGCATGTCGTCGCAGAGCGATTCGAGCGTCTGGCCGCGGAAGCCGAACATCATGTCGACGTTGCAGGTCGGGAAGAGTTCCTGAGCCATCTGAATGCGCTCGAAGATCTGTTCGCCGGAGCCGAATTTCTCGTAGCGGTCCGAGAGCTTGAGAATGTCGTCGTTGAAGCTCTGAACGCCGATCGACATGCGGTCCACCAAGCCCTTGAGGCTTCGGAACGCAGGCGTCGTGATGATCTGCGGGTCCGTTTCGCAGGAAATTTCCTTGATCGACGGGAAGAGCTTCTTGGCGTATTCGATCGTCCGGATGAGCTCCTCTTCGATGATCGTCGTCGTGCCGCCGCCGATGTACATGGAATGGAAGTCGTAGCCGAGGGCCTTGACGAAGTCCATTTCCCTGCGCAGGTTCGCGAAGTACTCGCGAGCCTTCCATTCCTTGAAGAGAAAGCGGTGGAAGGTGCAGTACGTGCAGAGCGTTCGGCAGAACGGAATGTGGGCGTAAAGCAGGTACTTGTGCCCGTCCTGCGGCGGCGGCGGATTCTTGAGAATGACCGGATCGCAGTGCAGGTACCGCGTCGTGTAGTAATCCATGACGCGATCGGCAGCGTTGATCATCCAGTGCGGAAGCAGCTTTCTCGGCTGCGGGATG
>CAZUXQ010000050.1:5537-9381 GCA_964624425.1 uncultured Sutterella sp. | reverse complement strand
AAATTCGCCGCGGCAAAAGCCTTCTCTGCGGCAAAAGCCCCAGGGAGCTTCAGAACCGCCTATATCGACGCGCTCTACACGACTGCGCCCGACATGCTTTAAGCATCTGCGCACCCCCTTCGCATTCGACCTTCACGCAGCCGATCATGTCCGAACTCCCGCGCTTTGATCTTTCCTGCTATCTCGTTCTCGATCCGGATCTCTGCGGCAGTGCGGCAGGCATGATCGACACGACGCTCGCCGCCGTTGCTGGCGGCGCTACGATCGTGCAGCTTCGCGCGCCCATGTGGAAGAAGCGGGCAATGACCGAGTGCGCCCGAGAACTGATGCGCATTCTGCGCCCGGCGGGCGTGCCGCTCGTCATTGACGATCATGCCGACGTGGCGATTCTGGCGAATGCCGACGGCCTTCACGTCGGGCAGCAGGACATCGCCGCCGCCGATGCGCGCAGACTTCTCGGAGCAGGCAAGATCATCGGCCTTTCCATCAACACGGCCTCCGAGCTCGACGCCGCAAAGGCCGAGCTCGAAAAGACGCCCGGCCTAATCGACTACATCGGCGTCGGCCCTGTTTTCCCGACTGCCACGAAGAAGGACGCCGCGCCTGCGCTCGGCATTGAAGGACTGCGCGGCCTCGCTGCGGCATCGCCTGTTCCGGCCGTTGCGATCGGCGGCATTACTGCAGAGAATGCGCCCGCGCTCATGAAGGGCGCGGCCGGCACGATGCTCAAAGGCGTCGCCGTGGTCTCGGCCGTCTGCGGCAAGCCCGACCCCGAAAGCGCAGTCCGCGAACTTGCGGCCGCCGTCGACAACGCACGATGAAGGCGTACGAAGACATGCCGAAATCCGAAACCGATCGAGGCCCGTCGCGCCGGCGCGAAATCGCCGCGCGCACGATCGACCTCTTCACGGAACCCAACCGTGCGGCCGCGCTGCGTCTTTTCGCGCTCTTTGCACTGACGGGGCTCCTTCTCGTCTGCTGCGTGCACGGCCGCCGCGCATTTCAGCTCTGGTGCTTCACGGCCCCTTTTGCGCTTGCGCTCATCTACGCGGCCAATTCGCTTCGCCGCACCCCCGATCATCCGCTCAAGGCGGGCACCCGCGCGGGCCGCATTTTCCGCACTGCCGTCTGCGCGGCTTTTGCCATCTGCTGGATTGATGCCGGCATTCGCGGCTTCGTTCGCGACGTCTATGCATCCGACCCCGAATCAGGCTTCGTGCTCGAGGCGGTCGCGAACACCAATGCCGGCGAAGCCTTCGAATACGTGCTCGCAGTCTGGCCCGACATTCTGAAGTGGTCGGCGGCCGTCTTCGCTGTTGCTCTCGTCGGCTTTCGTCTCATTCACGGCATTCTGGCGGCCGGCGCGACGCGCAGAAAGAACGCGCCCGCGATCGGCGTTTCCCGGCGGAACTGGCGCCGCCCCGTGCAGGCCGTTTTCATTCTTTTCCTCGCCGCGAGCTCGATCATCAGCTGGACCGTGCGCCCATGGCGAATTCAGCTCCCGCCGCTCTACTGGATCGAATGGATCGATAAAGTGGGCGCCGCCAAAGCGCAATGGCTGCAGACGCTCGCCGACTCGGACAAAACCGCCGAAACCGCGCAGGCGCTCATCAGCAACTATTCGCCGCTGCCGCAGACGCTCGTCTTGGTCGTGGGCGAAAGCACCGTGCGCGATCGGCTGTCGCTCTACGGATACGAGCGCAACACGACGCCCTCGCTCGACCGCATCGACGACGAAGACCCGAAATTCTTCGCCATCCGGCATGCATGGTCGGCGGACGGAAGCACGCTCGACGCCTTTCAGTCGATGTTCATGCTGCAGACCCCCGAAGACGGCAGCGCCAACGTCTTTGCTCTCTTCAAGGCGGCAGGCTACCGCATCATCTGGATCAGCAATCAGGACGACCTCGCGATCAAGACTCAGTTTGCGCACTGGGCCGACGAGCAGATCTTCATCAACCGCCTGGCCGGCCGCAGTTCAGCTTCGCTCGACGAAAAAGTGATCGCGCCCCTGGAAAAGGCGCTTGCCGACAAGGCGCCCCGCAAGCTCATCGTCGTGCATTTGATCGGAGCGCACCCGCACTATTCGCTTCGCTATCCGCCCGATTGGAAAAACGATTGGCCCGTCGACCAGATCGATGAAAAGTACGAAGCGCTCAACCGCTCGCCCTGGGTAATCAAAGCGAGCAACACGTACGACACCGTCATGCGCTATCAGGACGAGGTGATCGCCGGAACGCTCATGCTTTCCCAAGCCTCGGCTGCCGCAACCGGCATTCCTCTCAACTGGCTCTACATTGCAGACCACGGCCAGGAATTGGGCGACAGCGAAAACCGCACGGGCCACACGCAGACAACGCCGGGCGGGTACCGAATTCCCTGCATGCTCTGGCTCTCGGACGCCGAGCCGCGCGCGATTGAAGAGCGTCCCTTCCGAAGCGACTGGCTGAGCCCTCTCCTGCTGGAGCTTGCCGATATCGACTGGCACGGCAAAAGGATCGACGAAGTGCTCGTCTCCGATCTTTACCGATGGCGCCCGCCGATGATTCCGGCCAAGGATCCGGAACTCGAAGCGGTCACCGAACGCTTCAGGGAGCTTGAAGCGCAGAACGCGTCCTAACCGGCCGGCTCTGCTCGAAGCCTCGGGAGATTTCGCCGAAAGCGCCTGCTTCTTGGGCTTTTCCGCGCCGGCGCACGGCTACAATAATCTTTCAGTCTTCCGCGCACTCAATCTTCTCTTTCATGGACAGCACCAATTCGTCAAGCGCCCGACAAGTCCGCCTGCCGCTCAAAGATGCCGAACGCGTATTGGCCGCCGCGGCCTTCGTCCGCATTGCCGAAGCCGATCCGAAGCTCGCCGCCTGGCGGCCCGAAGACACAGCCGCCGCGCTTGCCGAAGCCGAGCGTCAGGCGGGCGAATCCGCCGACCGCACGAAGATGATGCTCGCCGCCGCAGACATCGTTGCGGCGCGCGCCGCGGAATCAGCCGAGAGCAGGGCGCTCCTCGCCCGAATTTCGAAGGCGGCGCTTCCGGCAAAGGCCTTTTCGAACATCTCCGCGGGCATCATTTTCGCAGCCTTCGCCGCGGGCGCTGCCGCCGACCAGTGGGCGACGAACGGACGCTTCATCAATCTCCTCGCGCTCCCGACCCTCGGCGTCATTCTCTGGAACGTTCTGATCTACGTCTGGCTCTTTGTCGGCCGCTTCTCGCAGCCTCGCTTCTTCGGCGGTCTGCGCTCGCTTCTTCTGAAGCGGATCCGCGACGGCTTGTCGCTTCGCGGGAAGCGTCTGCAGCCGAAGATCCTCGGCAAGGCATCGAAAAGCGGTTCGGCCGCCGCGATCGAACTCTACATCCGTCAGCAGCTTCGCATGCTCGAGCCCGCGCTCATGAAGAAGACGGCCTTTACGCTGCACTTCTCGGCCGCGGCCTTCGCGCTCGGCCTCATTGCAAGCGTCGCCGCGCGAGGCTTCAGCACCGCATACGTCGTAGGCTGGGAAAGCACATGGCTCGCCGACAATCCGGATCTCGTGGGGCGCATCCTCGAATTCTTCTACAGCTGGCTCCCGGATCTCTTCTTCGGACCGCACGACCTCACCGCACAGACAATAGCGAGCATGAATTTCGCAAATCTCAGCGGCCGCGAAGCATGGCGTCTTTCGGACCTCTCCTCGTCGCTTTCTGCCGCATGGCTTCTGCGGATGATCGGCGCGATCATTTTCGCCGTCATTCTTCCGCGTCTGCTTCTCGGGCTCTGGAACGCCTTCTCCGCCGAACATGCCCTAAGCGCCGTCGCCGTCCCGGCCGATCCGTTCGCCTTCACCCGCTGCGCTTCTTCCGACGCCG
>CAZUXQ010000050.1:0-5437 GCA_964624425.1 uncultured Sutterella sp. | reverse complement strand
CCGACGCCGACGACGCCCTTTGGGTCGTTCTCGTTGACCAATCAATCAACGCCGAGCTCGCCGCCCGCAAGGCGGCGGACGGGATTGCGCCCGCCGCGCAGGCGCTTTCCGCGCGCGGCATCACCGCAGTCATGACGCTCCCGATCAACGTTTGGGAAGACCCAGACGATATCCGCATGCGCCTGACGGATGCAGTCAACAAGCTCGCGGACGAAAAGCCCGCTCTCCTCGCGGGAATCGCGCGGAAAGGCCGACTGGCGCTTTGGATCAGCGCCGCAGCGACGCCTGAAGACGACGTGCACGGCGAATTCCTCGCGATGCTTCGCTCGGCCGAATCTTTCGGGTCGATCGCAATTCTCGCCGACACCTCCTCGCTCGCCGAGCGCTTTGCCGCCCAGAGCGAAATCGTGAAGAGCAAGATGCGCCTCTGGCGTCAGTTCGCCGAAGCGCACGGCGCGGCAATTCGCTTCGTGCGCGAGAATGCGGAACCGCGCTGAGGCGCGAGGCGACGAACCGCAGCCGCAGAACACCGACCAGACTCCGATGAAGGATCCTCTCAGCATTCACTTGAGCCTCGTGAGCCACACGAACATCGGCAAGACTACGCTTGCCCGCACGCTTCTCATGCGCGACGTGGGCGAAGTGGCCGACCGCGCGCACGTGACGGAAGCGGCAGCCGACTACGTGCTCGCCCGAGACAGCGACGGTTCGTCCCTCATTCTTTGGGACACGCCGGGCTTCGGCAATTCCGTGCAGCTCGCCAAGCGCCTCGAAGGCCGCAGCAATCCGATCGGCTGGTTCCTTTCGAGCGTTTGGGACCGCTTCGCCGACAAGAGCTTATGGCTCAATCAGCGCGCCGTTCGCCACATCCGCGACACGTCGAACGTCGTTCTCTACCTCGTGAACGTCTTCGAGCGCCCCGAAACATCGCCGTACGTGCCTGCAGAAATGAAGGTGCTCTCCTGGATTCAAAAACCCGTCATCGTGCTTCTGAATCAAATGGGACCGCGGCAGGATCCCGATCAGGAAGCGCGCGAAATAGAAGCCTGGAACCGCTCGCTCGCGCCCTACGACTTCGTGAAGCGCGTCCTGCCGATGGATGCCTTCGCCCGCTGCTGGGTGCAGGAATCCTCGCTCTTCGACGCGATCGGAAGCGCTCTCCCTGAAGCGCAGCAACCGACTTTCGCCTCCCTTCAAAGCGTCTGGCTGCGCGGCCGACGCGCGATCTACGCGAGCTCAATCGAGGCGATGGCGGCGCATCTGCGCCTCCTCATGAATGCGCAGGCAAAGATCCCGGAGCAGACGATCAAGGACCGCGCGCTTTCGCTGGCCAAGCAGCTGGGCCTCAAAAAAAACGTCCGCGATCCGCTCGCCGACGCGCAGACGGAGCTTTCCTCGCAGGCGGCGGACAGCTTTTGCGCGCTCACCAGCAAGCTCATCGAAATCAACGGCCTGCGCGGCAAAGGCGTTTCCAAAGAAATCATCCGCCGCATGAAGTCCGACTGGCATCTCGCCCCGCGCTCGCTCGCCCCCGCGAGCGCGGCCGCGATCGGCACGGGGCTCGGCGCAGCATCGGGCGCCGCCGCGGGACTTGCCGCCGACGCCGCATCGGGCGGCCTCACCATGGGCCTGGGAACGCTGCTGGGCGGCCTCATCGGCGCGGTCGGAGGTCTCAGCGCCGCCGCAGCCTACAGCATCAAGACGGACAAAAAGGAAACAGAACTGAGCTGGAGCAACAAGGCAATCTGCGGCTTCATGCTCGAAGCGCTGCTCCTGTATCTCGCCGTCGCGCATTTCGGCCGCGGCCGCGGCGAATGGACCGACAGCGAAAGCCCGGCCATCTGGAAGGATGCGGCGAAGAACGCTTTGGAAAACAATCCGCCCGCCCTTTCCGATTGGCGGAAGCTTGACGCGGACGACCTGCAGAACCGCTTGACGGACACGCTGGACCGGAAGATGCGAAGCATCTTTCAGTCGCTCTACGGCGCGTCGATTTGACTGCTCGAAACGACGATTCCGAAAAGCTGAAAGGCTGCGGCTTTTCGCATCCGCAGCCTTTTCCGCAATCGGCGCCCGCTTCAGGAAGCAGAGACGCCCTGCCGCTGTTTCACTTTGCAACGCAGCCGGCAGCTACGGAACCATTTCTCCTATTTCTTCCTTCTTGACGGGCTTCACCAAGTCTTCGCGCTTCACATTGAGATAGAGCGCGATGGCGGCGGCAACGAATACGGAAGAGTAGACGCCCAGGCAGATGCCGATCGTCAGCGCGAGCGCGAAGTAGTGCAGCGCCGGACCGCCGAAGAAGAACATGGAGAGCGTCATGCAGAGCGTAGACGTATGCGTGATGACCGTACGGGAGATCGTCGCCGTAATGGCCGAGTCGATCACTTCGATCGTGTCTGCGCGGCGCATCGTTCGGAAATGTTCGCGGACGCGGTCGAAAATAATCACCGATTCGTTTACGGAATAGCCGAGAACGGCCAGCACCGCGGCCAAGACCGGCAGCGTGAAGTCCCACTGCATCACGGCGAAGACGCCCACCACAATTACGACGTCGTGCAGGTTGGCGATGATGGCCGCAAGCGCAAACTTCCATTCGAATCGGAAAGCCAGGTAGATCATGATCCCCAAAACAACGAGCGCCAGAGCCGTGCCGCCGTCGCGGGCAAGTTCGTCGCCAACCTGCGGGCCGACGTATTCGTTCGACTTCAGGCGAACTTCGGGCACCTTGGCCTGAAGGACCTTCATCACTTCTTCGGCCACCTGACCCGAGGTCATGCCTTCCTTCGTCGGAACGCGAATGACGACGTCGCGGGACGTGCCGAAGTTCTGAACGACCACTTCCTTCGAGACGGCGCTCAGATCATGGCGGATCTGTTCGGTGTCGGCGGCCGTCGGATAAGCCACTTCAAGCTGCGTGCCGCCCGTGAATTCGATCGACAAAGCGAGGCCGTGAAAGATGATCCAGTAGACCGCAACGAGAAAGCTTGCCAGCGAAATGCCGTTCAAGACATGGCGATAGCGCATGAAGTGAATCGTGCGGTGAATTCGGAAAAATTCCATTTTCTATGTCTCCATTCCTCGACGCTTATTTCGCCTTGGTCTTTTCTGCGTCGGGACGCCAGATCTGACCGATGTGAACGGCGGCGAGCTTCTTGCGGCGGCCGTAGATCAGATTGATGAGCGCGCGGGAAACCATGACGGACGTAAAGATCGACGTGCCGATGCCCAGGCAGTGCACCACGGCAAAGCCGCGCACCGGCCCGGAACCGAAGATGAGAAGCGCGAGACCGGCAATCAAGCTCGTGATGTTCGAATCCAGGATCGTCGCGAACGCGCGTTCGTAGCCTTCCGCGATAGCCGTCTGCGGAAGCCGCCCGATGCGCAGCTCTTCGCGGATGCGTTCGTTGATGAGCACGTTCGAGTCGACGGCCATGCCGAGCGTAAGCGCCATGGCGGCAATGCCCGGGAGAGTCAGCGTGGCCTGCAGGAGCGACAGAATCGCCACGAGCAGCAGGATGTTGCAGACAAGCGAGACCGCAGAGACGACGCCGAAGACCTGGTAGTAGAGCGCCATGAAGACGGCAATCACCACGAAGCCGTACAAGGTCGATCGGAAGCCCGCTTCAATGTTGGCCTCCCCCAAGCTCGGGCCGATCAGGCGTTCTTCGACGATTTCCATCGGCGCGGCAAGCGAGCCCGCGCGAAGCACGAGCGCCGTGTCGGTCGCTTCGATGGTCGTCATGCTGCCCGAAATCTGCACGCGGCCGCCGCCGATTTCCTGGCGGATCACCGGCGCGGTGACGACTTCGCCCTTGCCCTTCTCAAAAAGCAGGATCGCCATGCGCTTGCCGATGTTTTCGCGAGTCACTTCCTGGAAGATGCGCGCGCCGCGGTTGTCGAGCTCGAGGTTGACGGTCGGTTCCTGGGTCTGGCCGTCAAAGCCCGGCTGGGCATCGTTCAGATTTTCGCCCGTCAGGATGACGCGGCGCTTCACGAGAATCGGACGGCCGTCGCGGTCGGCGAACTTTTCGTCGCCGAAGGGAACGTTGCCCTGCGCGAGCTGAGCAAGCGCTTCAGGCGAGTCGTCGACCAAGCGCACTTCAAGCGTGGCGGTTCGGCCGAGAATGTCCTTGGCCTTGGCCGTGTCCTGCACGCCCGGAAGCTGCACAACGATGCGGTCGGCGCCCTGCTGCGCGATCACCGGTTCGGCAACGCCGAGCTCATTGATTCGGTTGTGCAGGGTCGAGATGTTCTGCTTCAGGGCGTTGTTCTGAACGCTTTGGATTGCGCGCTGCGAGAGAGAAGCGCGGATGACGTAGGGCGCTGCGGCCGTTTCGGGAAGCGTCAGCACGAGGTCGGGCTGGGTGCTGCGCATGAGGTCGTTGGCGCGGGCGCGTTCTTCTTCCGTCGCGAAATTGATTTCGACGTCATTGCCGACGCGGCTGATGCCGCTGTGGCGGATGCGCTTGTCGCGGAACTGCGCGCGAAGGTCGGCGGCCGTCGCATCGGCGCGCTTCGCAAGCACGGCGTGCATGTCGACCTGCAGCAGGAAGTGCACGCCGCCGCGGAGGTCGAGACCGAGATACATCGGCAGCGCGTTGATCGACAAAAGCCAGCGCGGCGTATTCGGCACGAGATTCAGAGCGGCGATGTAGCCCGGATCCTTCGGATCGCTGTTGAGCGCGCGGTCAATGACTTCGCGGGCTTCGAGCTGCTCTTCGGTCTGCGTCGGATCAAAGCGCACGCGGATCGTATTCTGCTGCGCGCCCTGCTCGAAAAAGACGCCGTTGGGCGAAAGCTTCGCGTCGTCCAGGGCCTTTTCGACGCGCGAAAGCGTCTCCTCGGTTACCTTGACCGTAGCCTTTCCGGACGTGACCTGCACGGCCGGCGATTCGCCGTAGAAGTTCGGCAGCGTGTAGACGAGCCCTATAAGGAGCACGATGCCGATCAAAATGTATTTCCAAAGAGGGTAGCGATTCATCGCCGTCTCCACATTCTGAAAACCGAAAAGCGCTCGAACGGCAGGGAGTCCTGCCGGCGCAGCGCACATTCGGCCATCTCTCTTAGGTCGGCCAAGGGCTTCGAAAAGTCCGCTCGGACGCAGCCGAACGCCTTTCGAAGCCCTTGCGGACCTTGAGCATCAAAGAGCGAAGGCCGCCTGCTCGAAGCGACCTTCGCCCTCAAGGAAGAAGCGCTTAGAACTTGATGCTTCCCTTCGGGAGAATCATCTGCACGGCGCCGCGCTGCATGCGGACGACGACGGCCCTGCCGTCGACGGAAGCGACTTGAAGACCGATCGCGTCTTCTTCGACGGAGTCGATGCGGCCGGAAATGCCGCCGACCGTCATTACTTCGTCGCCGCGGGCGAGCGCTTCGCACATCTTCTGATGTTCCTTTTGGCGCTTCTGCTGGGGGCGAATCAGGAAGAACCAGA
>CAZUXQ010000049.1:254-9428 GCA_964624425.1 uncultured Sutterella sp. | reverse complement strand
CGGCTTTTTTATTTTCAGAATTTCTTGCATGAATGCCCAATCATTGGAAAAATAACTGTTGAACAAATTCTTTTTCCAAACTGCATTCATTGCTGACCCGATAAAACGAGTCAGCAAATAAGCAGATGCCAACTCTTCTGTCAGACCGTCATGATGCACAGGGTTTTCATTATATAGTTTTTCCGGTAAATCTAAATATTCTTTGATGATGTTTTCTGGTTTTTGAGAACAAAATTTCTTCCTTTTCTCGATGTTCAGATCATTTTTTGTTTTTTTCTTTTTCAGTTCATTCTTTTCTAGCTTTTGTATCTCATTGATCCGCTCTGCAAGGCTTTTCACTATCTCGTTATAGACAATAGCGTATGCGCTTTTGTTGTAGCCGATAACGATAAGGTTCTGGTTCGAAGTGTTTGTCATGACAACTCGCTTTGAAATTATCTGGTTGGGAATATTCACTAAAACTTTTGTTGATTTCGCGATTTGGCAGGTTTGACAGACGCTCCTGATCTTCTAATGCCAATTCGTTGAATTTCCGGTTGGAAATCCCGCAGCGTCAAGCCGAAGAAGGCCGATCCGCTCAAGAGCCGGCAATTCCATGGAATGATCCCGCGCCAACGACGATGATGCGCCGTTTCCGTTATTGGAACCGCAATCCCGAATTAACGGGACTTGAAGAGCGACAAGTCGTCGGACCATTGGCCTTTCAGTTCGCCGTCAAGCGTGGAGAGCTTGATCTTCATCGTATAATCCACAAGCTTCTGGCCGTCTGCGGAACGAGAAACAATGTCGGTGATTTCGGCATTCATGATGTAGTCGAAGCTCGTCGCGGAGCTGTCGAGTACGCGAACGGCGCCCGAAGAGAAAAGAACTTCTTGAATGCGGTCCTGAATGTCCTGAACGCGAAGATTTTCGTCATGCGTGTTTTGGCGGAGACGGCCGACAATAATGCGCGGCGGCTTTTTTGCCTTGGCGATGACGTCCGAAGCAAGCATCTTGTTCGTCAGATTTTCGGCAAATGCGATGATGTCCGAAAGAGTCACCTTCGTATCGAGCTTGATGCGCTCGGACGAGTCGACGATCGAAACAGACTTCGCGCTGCCGGTTATCGAAGGCATGAAGGAGGATCCCGTTGCGGCGCAGCCGCTCAGTGCAAGTGCGCCGGCGGCGATGCTCCAAAAGAGAATGCGTTTTCCCATGACTGCTCCTTATTTGAGAAACGTTTATTGTTGCCGATTGTCTTGCTGCATGCGCATGACCTCGACCGAATCGGCTTCCGGCACGTAGCTTCCAGTGATTTGGGAGACGCGAATCGCAATGACGGCCGATTTGGCCTCGGCGCTTTTGCCGATGCTTTGCACTGCCTTTTCCGCATTGCCCGTCAGCATCGCCTGCAGCCAGGCATTCGACTGCTGGAGCGGAGCGCCGTACTCATTTCGCCATTCAATTTGATACTCAATGGCATAGCGCTCGGAAATAAGATTGCGAACGGAAAAAACAAGCTTTGGAAGCCGTTCGTTCGTCACGAGCTTCGCGTTCGTCACTTGAAGCGCACGCGCGACGAGCTCGTTGTCGTAATGCACGCTGACGCCGGGGGCCGCCTCAACGATCAGCGGTTCGGGCATAGACGGCGCGGCGCAGCCGCAAAGAAGCAGTACCAGCGCGCAGACGCCGCAGGTCAGCTTTTTCATCTCAGAACTCCCTGGCGCAATTCACGCCTTCGGCGGCAGGAGGCCTTCGCCTTCCCAAAACCCGCCGACGGCGGAAGGCAAAGCGTTACTTCACCCATGAAAAGGCGTTTGCGTACGCCTGCATGTGCTCGTTGTAGCTGACCGCGTAGACCACGGTCGGCCCTTTGTCGGCAAGCGCCACGCTCTTCGCGGCAATCGTCTTGCCGTCCTTGCCGTATGTCGAGATTTCAATCGTCTTTTGACTGGCCGGGACAACCAGACGAGACACGAGAACCTGATTCGGCAGTGAGAGCCAAGAACGCGTATCCGGGTGCTGCACGGCGCCGGCAAGCATGCCGCCGAAGGCTCCGAGCTTCTTGTTGGCAAGACCGGAGCGCAGGAGGGCAAGCGCGACGTCCATCGTGCGCCAAGCCATGTGATCCTGTTCGTCGCGAAGGATGATGGATTCCATTTTGGTGAGGCTGGACATCTTCGTTGTCTTGCCGCCCGTCTTGACATTGGCGCCGACCACCGGCGTTTCCACAGGCGCGGCATGGGCCAAGTTGATCGTGGCCTCGTACTTGCCGACCGCAAAAGTCCGAGACTCTTCAACCTGATACGGCGCGAAGCCGTCCGAGAGGATGACCTGAACGATCTTTTGGTTGTCGGACACGCCCTTCATCACGGCTTTTTCAGCGGCGGCCGCCGTCTTGCAGTCCTTGTTGTTGGCGACAACCTTGCCGTAGGAGATGCGTGCGTTGTCGCGCAGGGATTTGTCCTGAAGACTGTCAAATTCCTGCAGAAGCGCATTCATATAGTCGCCGAACGGATTGACGTACGCAGACGTCACAAGATTGGCCTTCTTGACGACATCCGCCGAGCGGTTGTCGACATTCACGTTGTCGTAGATCTGCTGAAGTTCGGCATCGGGATTGGACTGGCCTGATTGAGCGTTCGCCTTGGCGGCCGCGGCTCTTTTCTCCTGCTCTTCATCGAACTTCGCCTTCATTTCCTGGAACTTTTCCCATTCCTGCTGCTGAAGGTCGATGGCGCGGCGCGTTACATTGTAGGCTTTGCGGTCGCCCTGAAGCATGTAGCAGAGAGCCTTGTAGTTGAGGAGCATGACTTTCTCATAGCTTCTCACTTCGTAGTCGGACATTTCGGAGGCGCCCGTGACCGAAGCAAAGGCGGTCTTGGCCAGGCCCGTCGCAGAATCACCGATGCCGTGGTTGTCTTCAGTCAGATTGAGCTTTTCTTCGGCGGCATCAAAGAAGAAAAGCGCACGCTCGACATCGCCGGTATTGAGCGCGATCAAGCCGCGCTCCATGATGGAAAGTTCGCTCGACGAAGCGATGAGCTTTTCATAAGCTTCTTCGCGAGACATGGCTTTGCCGTTTTTCGTCTTGCCGTCTTGAAGAATCCTTCCCTTCAATTCGTCGAACCGACCGGCGTTGAGCATGTCGCGGGCAGGCTGATAAGCGGCGGCATAGGTCTTGACGCTTTCGTCGTCTGCGAGTCCCAGCGAGTCGCTGCGCGTCGTCGTGGCGCAGCCGGCAGCCAGCAGGGACAAAGAGAGAACGGTCAATGAGATTTTGATTTTCATGATGTTTGCGGCGTCCTTTGAATATTGAGCTTGGAATGCACGGAGAATTTAAAATTGAAAATCTTCTTCGCCTTCGCCGCCGAAGCTGCTGTTGAGCAAAGGCGCATTCGGATTGGCTGCGGCAGCCGGCGCTCCGGAAGCAGCCTGCGGCGCCGCGCTTTGCTGAGCGGCGGCCTGAGCAGCCGAGCGCTGAGTTGCGGCTTGTCCTGCCGCATAAGCGGAAGCATCTTTGTCGGCCTGCTCGATGATTCGCTTCGTTTCGTCGACATAGCCGCGAAGCTGCTGCTGCGCCTTTCCCATCTCAACGGCCGTGTCGCGCTGGCGGTTGAACTGTTCTTTGGCCACTTTATTGGCGGCCGGAGAGAACTCGTACACGCAGATCTGCGTCTTGCGCCCCGTAAGCGGCGAGACGGCCACAACTTCTCGAACCTTATTGGCGCCTTGAACAACGAGGTTCTGAACGCTTGCCTGAAGACGCTGGGCGATTTCCTCGGCGGTTTGCGCGATTTCTCCGCCCTTGCCGTCATTGATGTTCTGGACAATGGCGCGGGCCTGCTGATTGGCCGTGACGTCTGAATACAAAGACATGGCCAGATTGCCCATGGCATTGGTCTGAGCAAGAGCCGCGGCCTTTCTCTTCGCATTGGCGTTGTTGTCCCGCAGCTCGGCCGTGCCTACGGCAAAAAGATGAGGCGTGCCGTCGTTTGCGACAATCCAGCGGCCGCCGGCCACGCGCTCCCACTTTGTTGAAATGACGTATTCGTTGAGATTCTTCTTTGTTGTAGGCTTGAACGCATCCGGCGAAACCGGCTGGTTCTGCGTCAGCGCGCGAATGAAGCGTTCCTGCGGCGAAGACCAGGAAAGAATGACGGAAACTTCATACTGGCCGTCAATGAGGGATTCGTAGGAGTTGACGACGACGGCGCCTGTCAGAACCGCATTCGCAAGCACCTGGACGGTTGAGCGCTCTTCGCTGTTGAGCTGGCCCTGAAGATCCTGGAGCATTTTGTTCAGCTGGGCGCGTTTTTGATCGAGCTGCTCGGCGCGTTCCTTCAGGGCCTGAATCTTTTGCGCGTTTTCCTGCTTGAGCTTGGCGGCGTCGACCTTGACGTCGAATTTGCTCAAGATGGCGGAAACGCCTTCTGCGAGGGCATCCTCAGGATTCAGTCCGCCGACTTGCCCGCTTTCGGCTCGCTCTGCTTCGGCAGCGGCCTGCTGATATTCGGCAAGAAGAGCTTCGATTTCATTTTCAAGCTCTTCCTTCTTTTGATCGTATTCAGTGCCTAGGCCGGTATTCTCGGGCATCAGGCTGGCAATATCGGCGGAAACCTTGGAAGCAAGCGTTTTGGCAATGTCCGCCTTGGCGTTGAGAATGGCGGTCATCGTTCCGACATTGCGAATCGTCGAAATGGTTTGTGCAGTCGCAGGATGCGTATAGGTGCCGACGGCAATGCAGAGAATCTCTTCTTTGCCGTCCTCGCGCTTGACGGGAACCAGACCCGTCGATTGTCCCTGCCTGTCCAGAAAGGCTTGAGCCATTTCGCCGGCTGTCTGTGCAGTCGGCTGCGCGGGAGCAGCGGCCATTTCCTGCTGAGCCGCTTCCTGCAGAGCGGATGTCGCCGGACTCATGCCCTGCGCAAATTCAGCCGCAAGAGCGTATTGCGCCGAACAAATGAAGCCTAAAGCAACGGCGATGCGTTTCAGTTTGAACATAAGCTGCTCCTGTCAGTCGCTTTGATTGAGGATCTGCGCAATGGACTGCGCTTTGGGGTTGAATTCAAAATGCGTAAGGATGTATTGAATCGGAACGGAAGCATCAGACGAGAGACCGAGCCAAACTCGGCTGCAAATGAGCGCCGCATCTTTTTGGCCGGCGGCGAAGTAGCCGGCAGCGAGGTATTCCCACACTTCGGCGCATGCCGGAGAGCGCTGGACGGCGTCTTCGAGGAGGCTGATTGCGAGATTCAAATCCCTGCCTTCGCTGAAAAGCGTCCGAATAAAAGGCATCGACAGGGGCGCTTCGGACGGCATGCCCGCGTCAAACTTGACGAAGCCCTGAGCTGCGGCAGCCGCGCCCAGGAGCGGCTGCGTCGGCTGCCAATCCAGTACTTTGATGCCGGCTGCCTGGAGCGCTTCCTTGAACACGGCCGGCGAGTCGAGAGCAATGACGGAAGCAATCGCCACCTTCTCCGCAGGAGAAGCACTGCCGCCCAATTCAGAGAGTGCGGCGCTCACGGCTTGGCCGCGGCGCTCGATAAGCATCTGCGCCGCCGAGACCTTTGCCTTGGCGGGCACGATCGGCATCAGGACGTTGACGTAAGAAGCTTTGCGAACGGCAAAGAGCGCTGAAATATCCTGCAGTCCGTTTTCCGCGAAAAAGTCCCCGTACGCCTCTGCATGGCCTCGAAAGTGCTGTCGGGCCTTAGACTGGATTTCCTGCGGCTCAAGCGAAGCCTTGACGTTTTCCATCTCCGACATCGGGACGCAGAAAACAGCTTCGCATGCAGAAGACGCGCAGTTCGAAGCGATGAATCGGCCACGGTACTGAATACTGAGCCGCTCGGCGTAGTAGCGGCCAAGATTTGCCGCTTCGGACGAATCTTTGAAGAGCGAGCCGGCAATGCGGACCGTCAGTTGCCTGACGGCGGCCGATTCGGCGGCAGTCTTTGCTTTGGCTGCGGCGCGGGACTTCAGCTTCGCATCAAGCGGCGCCTTGGCAAAGGAAAAAACCATGCCGCCTTGGATGTAGACGCCGGGCGCTGAAGCGCCAATCTGACGCCAAAGCGCAGTCTCAGCCGCCGCCTGCTCCTTGGCGCTTCCTGCGGCACAGACCGGCTGAGGCGAAAGAATCAAGCCGCTCAAGAAAGCCGCTGCAAGAAACGCCGTACGGACTTTTGTTCCATGCATTGGAAATGCGTTTCCAAAAAGCATGTTCATCACCACGCGGGTTTCTGCGTCTTGGCAGTCTTGGGCTTGGACGAACCGACGGAAGCAGCGCCGCCGCCGTCAGCCGGACGAAGAAGATATTCGCGAGGCGCCATTCCGCTGAGATCAACGCTGCACTCGATGATCCGCGCATAAGCCGCCTTTGGCGTCACGCGGGCAATGCGCACTGTGCCGACCGGCGTTTCTCGGCGGCCGAGCGACTCCTTGGTATAGGGATCTTTCTGTACTGCGCCGAGACGAACAAGCGAGTAGATGTCGCCCGCGCGGATCGTTTCGCCTCCCTGACTCAGAGCGAGCTCGCCGTTTTCGAAGCTGATCGCCGCAATCGGATAAATCGTCTGCGCGATTTGTTCGCCGATGCTTTTGCCGATTTCAGTCCCGCTGCCGACGACTGCTTCTTCATTTCGAATTGCCAGCGAGCGGCTTCCGGAAACCGCAACCTGGCCTGTCGACGCCTCAATGACGCGGAACTGAACGGCGGCCTTGCCTCGCGTGACGTTCATCATTTCGCCCGTGTAGGGCACTTTTTGAGTCGTGGTCTTGGCGTCGAATTCGAGAACGCGGCCCGTGATGATGTAGTCCGCCGCCAGTTCTTGACCGAGACGCGCGCGTTCCTCAACGGAAAGACTTGAATTGGCCGGCTCGGCGAGTTCGGATTTGCGCTGGCCGCTGAAATCCTTATCCAAGACCGCAAAATGACGCGTACTCGTCAGGTGGCTTACGACTGCCTGATTAAGGTTGAGAAGAAATTCCCGCTGCCGTTCGGCCGAAATCCGGCCGGCGCCTTCCATCGAGAAAGGCAGAACGGCCAAACGCATGCGGCTGCTTTCCCTGCCTTTCTCAAATTGCGCAACATCGACGGAAAGTCTGGCAACAAGTCGTCCGGCATCGGCTTGATCCTGAACGACCGAAATGATTTGGTAGCTGCGGACGATGCCTGCCGTTGCCTTTGAGGTTTTGACGGCCACGTCTTCTTGAGTCAGAGATTCAGTTTGTTCTTGCCCGCCGGCATTTTTTGTCACTGCGCGATCCGCCATGGCAGAATTCGCCTGCGCAGCGAGCACCATGCCGTTCACTTTGGAAACTGCCTCCGCAAGCGCTGCGTCGACAGCTTCTTGGCGAGTAAGGCCGATGCCTTCAGCTTCGACGGAGACCACGCGGACGCCCGCCGCGGGCAAGCTTCCGGCAGCAAGCGCAAGAAGCAGGGCCAGCAAGGGTTTCTTGAAATTCATTTGCGACTCCTTTCGCCGAACGAACGCCTCTTTGACGGGACGACGCAGGATGAAGCCTGCTTCCATGGCCGCTGCGTCGCCCTTGACGACTTCAACAATGGAGAACTTCGGGTTGACGCGGGTCACTTTGCCGAGACCTGCTTCCTCTTCGGCGGAACCGAGACTTTCGCCGGTAGCCGGATCGACCAAGTCCTCTCCCGGACTAAAGATGACGAACTGGTCGCCAACCTTCATGCCGCCGTCGTTGCCGCGGTTGATGTAGAGCTGCTTGCCCTTGACCTGAACGACCTGAATTGGAAAGACGGTGTCGGTAAGCTTGTCGACGAATTCGGCTGCCGCACGATCAATGGCCTTGCCGAGGATTTCCTTGTTGGCCGAACCAACGGAGTTCTGAACGGCCTGAGGCGAAGAAGCCTTTGCCTTCACGTTGAAGGAACCCGTGATTTGGCCGGCCGTCGTGTCGACAATCGAAACGTTGAGTTCGATCGACGCGTAGTCGCTCACTCGGTATTTGTTGTCGATATTGGGCACCTTGCTTGAAGAGCGGCCGAAGGCGAATTCCTGTACTTCGACGATGATCAGCGCTTGAGCGTTGGAAAGCTGCCCCTCAAAAGCAGCGTCGCCGGCGGCAAGTCCCGACTGCGCAAACTTCTGCTCGTCGCGAATTGCGTTGATCGTTTCGGCATCGCGAGCCACCACATCGAACTTGCGTGCATTGCGCACGGCCGCCTCAATGTCCGTGCGGAGAGTGGACTGCTCAACAGCCTTCACGGCCGCAGCGGAAAGCGCCTTCGAAAGCTTCAGCTCGCCGATGGCAACGCGGAATTTGCCTGCGTCCTCCGCATGCGCCGAAAGACTCGCGGCGCCTGCAAGAAGACAGGCAAAAGCAACAAAAATACTTTTGAGAATGGCTTGATTCATTTTCTTGAAAAAACGCTCAAAAGCGCCGACTGCAGCAAAGCGGGATCGACGCAGCGGTTGGAAAAATCTGACGCGGGATTCAGCCGCAGCCGGACGGCTGCCGAAAAGTCCTCGAGAAACAGAGCCGCAGAAAGCCGTGCTTTGCATGGGCGGCAAAAGAAACGAGGCGCATGCAGCCCTCGAGCGGACTCGATCAAAGCAGCATTCGACGGGTTTGATGAAGGCGCTCGAACTTGGCGAAGCAAGGTGCCGCCAAATCCGCAGCTTTGCCTGTCCTGCAGGCTATTTAATCGGCTTTGCGCGCTTGCGTGAAGGGGGGGGGCAGAATCAAAGCGGCGCGCGGACAAGCGTCGGAGAAGCGCTTCGCTTCAACATTGTGAAGCGGCATTTCTCGATGTTGCGCGGCGGCGCTTAAATGGAGCATTTGCGGTGCGGAATGAATTCGGATAAATCAATGCTGGACAGCCAGCAAGGCTGGATTATATCTCCAAAAATTCAAAATCGAACGCCATCCATTGCAGCGCGATCCCGCATGCGACGTAAACCGACGCAGCCGGAGATTGCGTTTTTCAAAATCAGGAAAGCCACTCCAAACCGCGCTCTGCATTTGATGTTCCCGCACGCATCGCAGCACAGATCCACGATCATGATGCTCGGATTCAAGGCCCCTCCTCTGCACCCATGTTTTCATGGTCGGCATCCTCCCTGCAGGCGGAGCGCACCGCGGATAAGCAGCCTCCGAAAGCGTTTTCCCTGTCTGCTTGCCTCAAGCCGCAGCGCGCTTTGCGTCCGTCATAGGAGCGAA
>CAZUXQ010000049.1:0-244 GCA_964624425.1 uncultured Sutterella sp. | reverse complement strand
CCGTTGTCGACGCTGAAGCGCACGATGAACCATTGACGCCGACGAGCATCGAAACGGCATGCGCCGAACCGGTTGCGACGCCGCAAGCGATCGCTGCTCGCGCGCCGAATAATCCGATGCGGACGGCAAAAACATCTTCATCTGCTCAAGCTCAATCATGACGTCCTGAGCCTCATCAAGAACCCAAAAGCATTGCTGCGCCGTGCGCCGGCACTGAAGACAAGATCAGCAATGCCGCCTGCGC
>CAZUXQ010000048.1:0-9428 GCA_964624425.1 uncultured Sutterella sp. | reverse complement strand
GCGGGAGCAACCCGACGCATGGGAGTCTCTGGGAATCCGCTGAACTTCAAGCCGGCTTTCTGAAATCTCAGCGGATTCTTCCAGCTTTTTCCTCAGGACATTCGCGATGCCTGCGCATGCCGCGAAGCGGCGTCTCCATGCCGTGCCCCGCCAGACCGAATCTCAAGCAGCGCGTCAATCCCGCCTCAGCGCAGGCGGAAGAACGGCTGGAAGCGCGTCTGCAGGGCGCATCCGACATACTGCCGGCAAGCTGAACGACGCCGCGCGCCGGACATGATGCTGTCGGCTTGTTCGCCGAACTGCTGATCAGGCGTCGGACTGCTGCTGTCGATGGTCGGGCTGTTCTGGCAACGCGGCGGCGTGCTTCGGGACAGCCTTCGCGCCGTTTGTCGAATGTCATGGATGCCGGCAATGGGCTTGCCGTCGCAAAAGACGACGATGAAGTCGAGGCGGCCGTCGGCATGCCGGACCGTCCGTACATCCAAGGACGATGCGCTCGGCGCGCAGACGAAATTCGTTCGAGAGATTCTGAAGCGTGGAGCAAGACTATTGCCCGGTCGTCGAGAGCAGTCGAAGCCTCTGCCTCGAGGAAGTTCGGGCGGCTCTCGTCAGAGAGAAGCGGCCGAGGATCGCGCTCAGACGTCGGCCGGGCACGAACGCATCTCGCATCCGCCCGGCGGCCGCATCATGCAGGCTGCGGTGGATAGCCTGGACAAGGCTTTCGAAGCTGCCGCCTGCAATGAATGCGCCCTTCAGTCGAGATTGGACGGCGCCTGGATGCCGAATGTCTGCCGGGACGGGACTCGCGTTGATGAAGCCTGACGAGCAGGATTCAGACTTTGGAAGAAGCGGAGGCGAGGAGAAATGACGCCGTCCAGACTCGTGCTGCAGGCCGGATGTTCCGATGTCGGCGACCTGTCGGAACGGCTCCCGAGACTTCTGCTCATTTGTCAGCCCTGGCGATGAGATCGGATCTTCAAAGAAATTTGCTTTTTCAGGAACGGATCGATATAATTCTTCTCTTATTCGGGGTGTAGCGCAGCCTGGTAGCGCACTTGCATGGGGTGCAAGGGGTCGCGAGTTCGAATCCCGCCACCCCGACCATAGAACAAAGAAGCTCATCTGCAAAGATGGGCTTTTTTGTTGTCTCTTCGTATTGCGCTTCCTTGCGGCAGTAGGGTAGACAGGGGAAGACATGCCGTTTTATGGTTTGTATGGAAGTGTCGTAGCGTGTCTCTAGCGCATGGCTTAAGCTCACAAAGAGTCGCACAACGGACGACGTTGTGTGTCAAAACCCGTAAGTTCGTCGGATTTTTTGTGTGATTTGAGCGTGAAATGCCTAGCCTTGCAGGCAAAATGGAGAGCGCAAAAAACTTTGCGGGCGAGTCGGTCGGGGACGGCTGATCAGCAAAGGCATCGAGGCGGTCGTCAAGCTGAATGGCGGACTCTCGGAGAGCCGGCTTCCAGTACGGCGGCGGACGCTTCCAATGCTGCGAGGCGTTCTTCGGCAAGCTGCGGCAGCTTCATCAGCGCCGTCTCGCTGGGGAAGGAAGCACGCGTTCCAGCCTCCTGTCTCGGCACGTGATTCAGGCTTTCAAATTGAACCGCCTTGACGGCTGCAGGTCCGCTGCTCGCCGCACATGCGCTTTCAAGCGGGCGGTTCCGGCTGCGGCTGAAGCTCCGAAAGGATCTCGTCGGCGACGCTGCCGCCGAAATCCGCGCCGGCGTCCATGGAGCACTGATCGGCAGGACGAGCCTTGATTCTCGAGCAATCGGACTGCGGGCATGATGGGCCTGGATCTTTTCGCCGCAGCCTTCAGGACGGCTCCTGCGCTTCGGGACGCTGCGCGGCGGCAGGCCGAGGCGATCGTCCATTTCGCCTTCAGGAAGGCGGGACAAAAGACATCCGGGCATGGGCCACTCCTGCAAGCCTTTCAGATGCGAATGCCCGAACATTCGCTGCTTTGTTGCTTTAAAGAACTCTATGCAGGGAAGCCGACCATATTCCGGCCGGCAAAAGCGCATCGCGAACTGCAGGGAAATGGCTTGTCGTCCGGCCGCATGCCGCTTGACATTAAACTGAGAACAGGGTGTAGCCTGCTTGAAATTGAGAATGGTCCTCGAGTTCCGGCAAGGTTCTTTGAGTTGTCTGTCGGCCTGAATCGTTCTCGCCGATCGATTTCCTCCAATAAGACGTTCAATCCTATGTCGACATCATTTTCCGCTTCGCAGAAAGAATCTCATCATTCCAACGCCTGTTCGCTGAAATTCGCCGTTGCCGGCATGAGCTGCGCGGCCTGTTCTGCACGCGTTGAAAAAGTGGCGAAGAGCGTTCCGGGCGTTGCCCGCGCAAGCGTGAATCTCCTGAAGAACACCATGCAGGTCGAGCTTGCCGAAGGCGTTGACGAGGCGCTAGCGGCCGAAGCCGTATGCGCGGCGGTGGCTGATGCAGGGTACGGAGCGTTCTGGACGAATGCACCCGCGTCGAAGCGAAGGGGCGGTGCGGATGATGCTGCGGAGAAAAGCCGCGCACAGAAAGAGGCAGAAGAAGCCGCCAAAGACATGAAGCGTCGTCTGGCGTGGTCGATCGGCTTCCTTGTTGTTCTTATGTACGTGTCGATGGGGCCGATGATGGGCGTCCCGATGCCTTCGTGGCTCGGCGGCGACGAGAATGGCATCATGCGCGCCGTGCTGCAGCTGCTTTTGACGATTCCCCCCGTTTTCCTCAATCGCGTTTTCTTTACCCGCGGCATCAAGGCGCTTTTCATGCGGGCTCCTAATATGGATTCGCTTATTGCGGTCGGTGCCGGCGCGGCTTTGGCGTACGGGATCTGGGCGCTTCTCAAGATGACCGCCTTGGCGGGTGCAGGAGATGCCGCTGCGGCGCTTCATCTCGCCCACAGCCTCTACTTCGAAGGCGCGGCGATGATCGTGACTCTGATCACGGTCGGGAAATTTCTGGAGGCACGGGCGAAAGGCAAGGCGGCCGATGCCGTTGAAAGACTGCTTGCGCTGGCGCCTCGCGATGCCATCGTGAAGCGCAACGGGATCGAGATTCGAATTCCGCGGGGCGAGGTCGTCAAGGGCGACATTGTCGTTTTGAAGACAGGCATGACGGTGCCGGTGGACGGCATTGGAGTCGTCGGCATTGCATCCGTCGACGAATCGGCGATGACGGGAGAAAGCATTCCGGTGTCGAAGAAGGAAGGCGACGAACTGATCGGCGCGACGCTTGTTGTGAGCGGACGCCTCGAAATGCGCGCGACCAAGGTGGGGGATGATACGGCGCTTGCCCAAATCATTCGCTTGGTTGATGAAGCGACGTCGTCGAAAGCGCCTCTCTCGAGACTCGCCGACAAGGTCAGCGGCGTCTTCGTGCCGGTTGTGATCGGCATTGCTGCGCTCACCTTCATCGTGTGGATGCTCCTCGGAGAAACTACGGAGTTTGCGCTCACGAACGCTATTGCCGTGCTTGTCATTTCATGCCCCTGCGCATTGGGTCTCGCGACGCCGACGGCCGTCATGGTCGGAGCGGGACAGGGCGCGAAGCGCGGGATTCTCTTCAAGTCGGCGGCAGCGCTTGAGGCGATGGGCTCGATCGAACGCGTGGTGCTGGACAAGACCGGAACGGTGACGGAAGGCAGACCCGTTCTCGTCGAGGCCGTTCCTGCCGCGGCCGGACTCGAAACGCCCCTTCTGATGATTGCCGCCTCGATTGAGAAAAGTTCGGAGCATCCGCTCGGCGCAGCCATCGTGAAGAAAGCCGATGAGCGAGGCTTGAGCTTCATGCCGGTGAGCCGCTTCGAACAGGTCGAAGGCCGAGGCATTCTCGGCAGAATCGGCGGCAAAACATATTTCGTCGGCAATGCCGAGATGGCGATCGAGCATGCGGGCGCGATTCCCGAGAACCTCAAGACGATGGGCGACGAAGCGGCCGCTTCGGGAGAAACGCCGCTCTACGCGGGCATTTCAGGCTTGACTGCGGAAGGAACGGAGTGCGGCGAAGCGCAGTCCGGCAGCATCATGGGCATTCTTTTGGTGGCCGACCCGATCAAGAACGATTCTGCTGCGGCAGTCGACGCGCTCAAAAAGCTCGGCGTCGAAGTCTCCATGCTGACGGGCGACAACGAAAAGACGGCGCGAAGCGTTGCGGGCCGCGTCGGCATCGAAGACGTCATCGCGGGCGTGAAGCCCGCGCAGAAAGCCGAGTGTGTGGAGAGGATCAAAAAGGAAGGCAGGCGCGTGCTGATGGTGGGCGACGGCGTCAACGACGCTCCCGCGTTGGCGGCAGCGCATGTGGGCGCGGCAATCGGCGCGGGCACTGATGTTGCGATCGCTTCGGCAGACGTCGTTTTGATGAAGAGCTCCATCTTCGACGTGGCGGCGACAATCGAGCTTTCCCGAGCGACGGTGCGCAACATTCGCCAGAATCTCTTCTGGGCCTTCATCTACAACGCGATCGGCATTCCGATCGCGGCGGGCATTTTCGCCTGGAAGGGCCTCACGCTCAATCCGATGATTGCGGCGGCCGCCATGAGCTTGTCGTCCTTCTCGGTCGTGACGAACGCGCTGCGGCTTCGCTTCTTCAAGCCCAAGTTCAATCGTCCGGCTCCGGCAGCCGAAGACGCGTCGGCCTCTCGGATTCCGGCTTTCGAATCCAAGTCCGAAAAAGCGAAAGAAGCCGAAAGACGCGTCGTCGACGTGGCCGGCATGCACTGCGGACACTGCACGGCTGCGGTCGAAAGAGAACTCTGCCGCCTGAGCGGCGTGCATGCAGCCAAGGCGAGCCTCGACGACATGACGGCGGTGGTCTTCTGCAGCGCATTGCTTTCGGACGACGCGATACGCTCGGCCGTTGAAGCGGCAGGCTTCAAAGCACTGGCGATTCGCCGAGGGTGACGGTCTTCTCTAGCGCTTGTTGTTTGCGGCGCGTTCGCTCTTTCTGCGCTTGTACGCAATAGGCTCGTTCTTCGCGAGCACGGCGAGCTTCGTGAAGAGCGCATGCGCGAGTCCGATCATGGCGCTCAGGGCCATGACCTGCTCGATCGTGAAGCTCTCTTCGGGCTTCTCCCAAAGCACGGAAAGGAAGGCGCGCGAAAAGGCATCCTTGTCCGCGTCCGGGCGCTTCGCCAGACGAAGGAAGCGGCGGCGCATTTCGCTGTAGCGCGCCAGCGTCTCGCCGTCCGCGCCGTCGAGAATGCGCGGCTTGACCGCTTCGTCGGCAAAGGCCTGCATGCTGAAGCTCATCTTGCGCGCGAGCTTTTCATCGGCCTTGATTTCAGGAATCGCTTCCATGGCGCTCCAGAGTCCGACGCCATGAAGAAGCGCGGCCCACTTGGCTTTGAAGGCGGTCTTTTCGGCGGCGCCGAAAAAGGGCAGGGGCGAAAGCTTGACGCCCGCCGCCTTGGCGATGTCCCGGCTGAACGCGCTGAAAAGCTGATCGCGCAGGCACCCCCCAAAGGCGGCGCCGAGATTTTCTGCAAAGATTTTGTCGATGACGAGCTGCGGCATGCGGTGTTTCGGGCGGGCGTCTGCCGCGCGCCTTTTTGCTGAAGACGATTCTTTAATTTTAGCGGCAAGCCGGAAATGCAGCGCGCAGTAAAAGTTTCAGCGTACGGCAGGAATGCGAAAAAGCTGCATGTTAAAATTTCCGGTCTGATGAAAATGCCGCTTTTGCGTCGAATGAACAGCTCGTGCCGTTCGCCTTGCAAAAGCGGCAGTTCGTTCAAGTTTTTCATGCCGCACCTTTTTATTGAGAGAATGCAAAATGGCCATTGAGCGCACCCTTTCCATCATCAAGCCTGATGCCGTCGCCAAGAACGTGATCGGCCAGATCTACACCCGCTTCGAATCCAGCGGCCTCAAGATCGTCGCCGCCCAGATGCGCCGTCTCTCGAAGACGGAAGCCGAAGGCTTCTACGCCGTTCACCGCGAACGTCCGTTCTTCGCCGACTTGGTCAAGTTCATGACGTCCGGTCCCGTGATGATCCAGGTGCTCGAAGGAGAAGACGCCATCGCCAAGAACCGTCGGCTCATGGGCGCTACGGATCCGAAGAAGGCCGAAAAGGGAACGATCCGCGCCGATTTTGCTGAAAGCATCGACGCCAACGCCGTTCATGGGTCCGACGCGCCGGAAACAGCCGCTGCGGAAATTGCGTATTTTTTCCCGACTCTCGCCATTCACAGCCGCTGATCCCGCTCAACTTGGTTCAAGCAAGGGAACGACAGCGTGTCCGACATCGAAAAGAATGCCGGCAAGACGCCGCAGGGAGCCGGACTTTCTGCGGCCGATGCGCCGCGCGTCAACCTGCTCGACTTCGATGTCGAGGGGCTGACTGCATGGTGCGCGTCGATCGGCGAAAAGCCTTTCCGCGCCAAGCAGCTTGCCCGATGGATTCACCGGCGCCTCGAAGACGACTTCGAGAAAATGACGGATTTGGCGAAGAGCTTCCGCGCAAAGCTGAAGAGCCTCGCCGCGATCGAGTCGCCGAAGCCTGTCGCGGAAAAAAGGTCGCTTGACGGCACACGCAAGTGGCTTTTCGATGTCGGCGGCGGCAATGCCGTTGAAGCCGTGTTCATTCCGGAGGACGACCGCGGGACGCTCTGCATCTCGTCGCAGGCAGGCTGCGCCATGGGCTGCCTTTTCTGTTTCACCGGCAAGCAGGGCTTCAGCCGCAATCTGAGCACGTCCGAAATCGTCGGGCAGCTCTGGCGGGCGGAGCGCGAGCTCCGTCGGGATGCCGGCATTGCGGATCACGACGACCGCGTCGTCAGCAATGTCGTCCTGATGGGCATGGGCGAGCCGCTTCAGAATCTCGACAACGTTATTCGCGCGCTCAAGATTTTTTTGGACGACAACGGCTACGGGCTCTCCCGCCGCCGCGTGACGGTGTCGACGTCGGGCCTCATTCGTCAGATGGATAAGCTTGCCGATGCCGCGCCGGTGGCGCTGGCGGTAAGCCTCCATGCGGCGACGGACGAACTGCGCGGCAAGATCATGCCGGTCAACAAGAAGCACGGACTCGCGGATCTGATGGCCGCGTGCAGACGCTATCTCAAGGCGGCGCCCCGCGACTTCATCACGTTCGAGTACGTCATGCTCGGGGGCATC
Organism: uncultured Sutterella sp.; assembly: GCA_964624425.1. Classification (GTDB taxonomy): domain Bacteria; phylum Pseudomonadota; class Gammaproteobacteria; order Burkholderiales; family Burkholderiaceae_F; genus Sutterella. Next base: position 2,317 of record CAZUXQ010000048.1, on the reverse strand, counting down.
AACGACGGCCTCGAAGAGGCCGATCGTCTGGTCGATCTCGTCGAGCGTGAGCGCGTGCCCTGCAAATTCAATCTCATTCCGTTCAATCCTTTCCCGCAGTCGGATCTTGCGAGGCCCAGCCGCGAGAAGGTGCTTGCCTTCTGCCGCCGATTGAACGAAGCCGGATACGTCGCGACGGTGAGAAAGACTCGCGGCGGCGACATTGATGCGGCGTGCGGGCAGCTTGCCGGCGAAGTCCGCGACAGAACGCGGCGCGCCGAAAGGCTTGCGCAGCAAAAGGCAGAAGCCGAGGGGATTCTTTCCAAGTCGAAGGCTTGATGCGGGCTGCAGGGCTCGCTGAGGCGTCTTCGAAGATGGGCGGAAAGAAGAAGCGCCGGCAAAATTCCCAATCTCCTGCAGACAAAACAGACAGTTCCAAAGAGACGGCTATGGCAAAAGAGACTTCAAACAATTTCGACAAGACAAGCGCACAGCTCGAAGCGGAGAAGAGGGGCTTCGGCGAACTGCTGCGCGAAGCTCGCGAAGCGCAGGGAATTTCGTTGGGCGATATGGCTGTGAGAAGCCGCCTGTCGGTCGCGCAGCTGCGAGCGATCGAAGCCGAGGAGGTCGAAGCGCTTCCGGAACCCGTCTACGTGCGCGCATTCATTCGCGGCTACGCGCAGTCGCTCGGTCTTGACGGCGAAGCGCTCGTCGCCGACTACGCTGCGCGCTGCTGCGGCGGCTCCGGCTTCGTTCGCGGGCAGGTGCCCGAGGCAAGTCCGGCCGGCGAAATCGTGATCGGCGGCACACCTAAGCATCGCGGCCTCAAGATCGCGCTTCTCTTTGCGCTCGTGATTCTCGTGGGCGCAGGCATCTGGGCCGTTTATACCGACCAATTCGCCGCCTTCCGCTCCGGGGCGTCGGAAGAAGCGGAGCAGACGGCCGAGGCGGCCGCAGCTGAAGCCGCCGCTCCGGCGGCGGTCGAAGAGCCGCCGGCTTCTGCGCGGCAGTTGACGGAAGCGGCCGAGCCCGAAGCCGTTTCGGCTCAGCCTGAGGCAGAAGGTCGGCAGCCCGAGGAGACTCAGCAGGCCGAGGAGGTTCGGCAGGCCGAAGCGGCGGCGCCTGCCGACGAACCTCAGGCGAATCAGGCCGACGAACCGGATGAATCGGCGGCAGCGAGCATTCACAGCGTGCAGTTCCTCGCGAGCGGCACGACCTGGGTTCAGGTGACGGACCCGGAAGGCAAAAACATCGTGGCTCGCGAAATGCGTTCGGGCGGCGACGTTTCGGTGGAGATTCCGAAAGGCTCGCGCTTCACGATCGGCAACCCGGACGCAATTCGCCTCGTCATCGACGGCACGCCCTACGGTCTTGAAGAAACGGTCCGCAACGGCGTTTCCCGCTTCACGATCGAATAGGAAAAGCATGAAGCGCAAGTCTCTCAAGGCGGTTCCGTGTCGGGCCGCCTTCGTGTTTTCCAGGCGAACAAGGAATTATGCAGACCATTGACATTTCTCGGCTGGAGAGACGTCGTACGCATGCGGTTCACGTCCGCTGGGCCGACCGCGACGTGGTGATCGGGGGCGGACATCCGATCGTCGTGCAGTCAATGACGAATACGGCTACGGCCGACGTTGAGGGCACCGTCGAGCAGGTGCTGGCGCTTGAGCAGGCGGGTTCCGAACTCGTTCGCCTGACGGTCAATACGCCCGAAGCCGCGCGAGCCGTCGTCGAAATCCGCGAAGCGCTCGACAAGGCTGGCTGCATGGTGCCGCTTGTGGGCGACTTCCACTACAACGGCCACAAGCTTCTCAGGGACATTCCGCTTTGCGCGCAGGCGCTCTCGAAGTACCGCATCAATCCGGGCAATGTCGGCAAAGGCTTGAAGGGCGAAGAGAATTTTGCGTCGATGATCGAAATCGCCAGGCAAAACGGCGCGGCTGTCCGCATCGGCGTCAACGGAGGCTCGCTCGACCAGGCGCTTCTTGCCCGCATGATGGATGAGAACAATGCGAGCGAAGCGCCCCTTTCGCCCGAAGCCGTTCTTCGCGAAGCGCTCGTCGAAAGCGCCGTGCAGAGCGCAGATCGTGCGGTGAAGCTCGGTCTCGGCGCGGACCGCATCGTGCTTTCCTGCAAGGTTTCGGACGTTCCGTCCTTGATCAGGCTTTACCGCGCGCTCTCGTCGCGCTGCGGCTATGCGCTTCACTTGGGGCTGACGGAAGCCGGCATCGGAAGCAAAGGCGTCGTCGCCTCGTCGGCTGCGCTTGCCGTGATTCTGAACGAAGGCATCGGCGACACGATCCGCGTTTCGCTCACGCCGCAGCCTGGCGCTTCGAGA
>CAZUXQ010000047.1:8227-9453 GCA_964624425.1 uncultured Sutterella sp. | reverse complement strand
TGATGAATCTGAACGGCGAAATAAAGGCAATTGATTTTCATTTGCCGAACGATCGGCGGCTGATTTTCAACAAAGACATTCGGTTCGTCAATGTTCGCGGTTATGATGGAAATGGGGGGGGTTCTATGCTTTCGAGCGGGCGGTATTTTCAGGGAGGCGTCGAATTTTCCCAGAATGCGTATGGCTTCATTTTCCGTTTGAGAAAAAATGGAGAAAAATTCCTCAAGAGCTGCCGTTTTACGACTTAGAGGCGTTTCTGAAGAGTCTGCCGGACGGAGAAATTGATGAAAAGTATTTTAATAAGACTGTCATTCAGAAAAAATATGCGGAGCTTTTGAGAGCTGAATGCTGATCGGATTCTCGTGCGGAGTTGCTGCTTGTGCATTATGGGGATTGGTGTATGTCATTCCCATAATGCTCAATGCATACGATCCGCTTTTTATTGCATTGGCTCGTTACGCCGTTTTTGGGGCAGTCTCGGCCGCAATTCTGCTGAGGCATCGCGATTGGGTTTGCGGGCTTTCTCTGTCCGACGTGCGCACCGCATTGGCGCTTGGAGTTGTCGGGAACCTTTTCTTCTATTGGCTTTTGGCCAAGGCCTGCGTATTGGTCGGGGCGCCGGTTGAAGGCGCTTTCACCGCTTTCATTCCGATCAGCGTTGCGATGGCCGCAAACAGAGAGGCGCGCAAAGAAGGGAAAGGCGTCGCTTGGCGAAGCTTGGCCGGACCGCTGCTGCTGATCGCTTTGGGCATGGCCTGCCTCAACTGGACCGAATTTGTCGAGCTGACGGCTTCCGGCGCTTTGGAATCTTCCGAGGATTTCGGCATCGGCCTCATCTTCGCCTTTTTGACGCTCATAGTCTGGACCTGGTATCCGATCAGCAATGCGAAATGGCTTTTGGCGCATCGATCGTCTGCTGCGTCAAATTGGGCGGCGGCGCAGGGGGCCTCGCAATTGCCCGTCGCCCTGCTGGGACTCGCGGCTTATATGGCGGCGCAGCCTGATGCATCGAAGGTTCTTGAACCGACGCCGGCATCTTTCTTGATCGGCGTTTTGGTTCTCGGCATTTTCTGCTCGTATGCGGCCGTCATTTTATGGAACATGATGAGCCGGCGAATGCCGCCAGCGCTGAGCGGCCAAATGATCATTTTCGAAACGATATTCGCCGTCGTCTATGCGCATGCCTTAAGGAACGCTTGGCCGACTCCGCTTATGTGCGCAGGCTT
>CAZUXQ010000047.1:0-8127 GCA_964624425.1 uncultured Sutterella sp. | reverse complement strand
GGCTTTTCGAGTTTTTCGCCGAGCGCGGGTGCAGGACGCTGCCGGGAACTGACCGCGCAGGAACAGGACGGGGCGGATAAAATGCTCGCACAGGCAAATTCAGCCGAATGCGAGCTCAAATTGGTGGAACACATTCTCATAAACAGTTCGTCGAGAGAGACGCGCGTTGCCGTCCTCGACGACGGAATCCTGTCGGATATTTTTATCGAACGAACTCAAGCGAGAGGCCTTGTCGGCAACGTTTACTTAGGCAGAGTCGTCCGCGTCCTGCCCGGAATGCAGAGCGCTTTCGTCGACATCGGGCTGGAACGCACGGCTTTCCTGCACATTTCCGACATTGCGGCGGCGCGCAATTGCGGAGCGGGAGAGGGCAGGCCCATCGAACAAATGCTGCGCGAGGGCCAGGCGCTGATGGTTCAGGTAGCCAAGGATCCGATCGGCGCCAAAGGGGCGAGGCTTACTACGGCAATCTCGCTTGCCGGGCGCAAGCTTGTCTATTTGCCGCAGGATCCGCATGTCGGCGTGAGTCAGCGCATCGAAGACGAAGAGCTTCGCGAAGCTCTGAGAGAACAGGTGATTGCCCTTAGGCCGGCAGATGAAAAAGGCGGCTACATCATCAGAACTTCGGCGGAAGAAGGCGCCGCAAAAGAAGAGCTTCTGAACGACATGGCCTATCTCAGCCTGCTTTGGTCTGAGATCCGGAAAGGTGCATTGTCGGTCAAGCTTCCGTCCCTGCTCTATCAGGATCTGTCGCTGGCGCAGCGCGTGCTTCGCGATATGGTCCATCAGGACACGAAGGCGGTCGAGGTCGACGACAAGGAGGCATATTGCGCGCTCAAGCAGTTCGCCGACCGATTTGTTCCGGCCGTCTCGGGACGCCTCAAGCACTATGGAGGCGAGCGGCCGCTCTTTGATCTGCACGGCGTCGACGATGAAATTGAGCGGGCGCTCGAGCGGCGCGTCAACCTGAAGAGCGGCGGCTATTTGGTCTTCGACCAGACGGAAGCCATGACGACCATCGACGTCAACACGGGAGCTTTTGTCGGAAAGCGCGACTTCAGCGATACGGTCTTCAAAACGAACATGGAGGCCGCGCAGGCAATTGCGAAGCAGCTGAGGCTGAGAAATCTCGGCGGCATCATCATCGTCGACTTCATAGACATGAAGAAGGAAGCCCATCGAGAAGCCGTTCTGGCCGAGCTGCGCCGGGCAGCTGCCGCAGACCGCGCTCGAATAACCGTCAGCGGGTTTGCGGATCTCGGGCTGGTGGCCATGACGCGCAAAAGAACTCGAGAATCGCTGGCGCATGTCTTGTGCGAGATGTGTCCCGTGTGCCGCGGCAGAGGCGAGGTGAAGACGGCCCGGACGGTCTGCTACGACATCATGCGCGAAATCGTCCGGCTGTCCAGGCAATATCAAGACGTGAACGAGTTTCGAGTTCATGCCGGCCGGTCGGTTATCGATGCTATGCTGGAAGAAGAATCGCAGGCGATGGAGCTTCTTCAAAGCTCCATCGGAAAGCCGGTTCGGCTCGACGTGGAAGACGGCTATGCACAGGAACAATGGGACGTCGTCTTTGCCTGAATTAGCTGAAAGATCATGGCGGAACAATTCGAACCTACATTTTATTGGTACGACTACGAAACCTTCGGAATCGACCCCCGCATGGACAGGCCGGCACAATTTGCCGGCATTCGAACGGACGCTGATCTGAATCCGATCGGCGAAGGCGAAATTTTCTATGCGAAGCCGGCAATGGACTATTTGCCGAGTCCGGAAAGCTGCTTGCTCACGGGCATCACGCCGCAGCTTTGCGAAAGAAGAGGCATTCCTGAAAGTCGGTTTGCCGGGGAGATATGGTCTCGTCTCAATGCGCGCGATACCTGCAGCATTGGATACAACACGCTCGGCTTTGACGATGAGGTAAATCGATTCCTCTTTTGGCGCAATTTCTTGGATCCGTATTCGCACGGCTATTCAAGCGGCTGCTCTCGATGGGATTTGTTCCCGCTGGTCTGCGCTGTCTGGGCGCTGCGAGGCGAGCAGATTCGTTGGCCGCAATGGGAAGAGATGGATCCCGAGATGCATCCGAAAGCTGAAGGGCGCAAGGGCGCTTGCTTCAAGCTGGAGCTCTTGGCCGAAGCCAACGGCATCGAGCATGCCCATGCGCATGATGCTTTGAGCGACGTTTCTGCGACGATAGGCTTGGCGCGTCTCATAAAAAAAACAGAGCCGAAACTTTGGGATTGGGCCTGGAAAAACAGAACGAAGACGGCAGTTCAGAATGCCGTCGACAGCGAGCGGCCTCTTGTTTGGGTGAGTCCGAAATTCGGCGTTCAGAGCGGCTGCACGAGAATCGTGCAGGCGATGTGCGGACAAGGCAGCGCACGATACATGTGGGATCTGATGCATGACCCTGAAATGCTTAAGTCGCTGTCGATCGACGAGCTGAGAGAACGTTGGTTCCCGACTAGAGAGCGGCGATTGGCAGGCATTGAGGCTTTGCCGATTCATTCGCTGAAGACGAATGCGTCGCCGTTCGTCTGCCTGTCGCTCAAGGTGCTCTCTGCGCAGCGGGCGCAGCGCTACGGCATTGATTTTGAAACCGTGCTGCGCAACAGCCGAAAGCTGACGGAAATATTGGCCGACATTCGCCCGGCGATTGAGGCGCTGAGCGAGTCTTTTCAAGGCTCCTCGACGGAGAGCCGGGATGTTGATCTGAGCCTCTACGGCGGCGGCTTCCCGAGTCCGCATGACAAAGCGCTTTTCCGACAGATTCGTTCTTTGGATCCTGAATCTCTGTCGAGGCTGGCTGCGTCCGGCAGCATCGCGTTTGACGACGAAAAATTTTCCGAGCTTCTGCTTCGCTATCGTGGTAGAAATTGGGAGGACAGCCTCTCGCAGGAAGAGCATGCGCAATGGCTGGCGTTTTGTCGGGATCGGCTTCTTCGCGGAGGCTCGGGGTTTTTATCGGTCAGCGCCTATTTTGAAGAGATCGATCGGCTTGGCAAAGCGTGCTTTGACGACGACGACAAGCAGGCCGTCCTCTCCGATCTGTACGAATGGGGAGAAATGCTTGGAGAAAAATGCTCGTTCTGAATGAGGCGTCTGAGCATGAGAGAAGAAAGGAGCTTGCAATGGCAATGAAGAAAATCGGATTGGCTTCGGGGATGAATCATCTTCCGGCTTTGAGGATCAAGTCGTACCTTATTGGAGCTGGAGCTGGAGCTGCAGGCGGCAAGGAGATAAGCGTGGTTGAAGAGCAGACGGAGGTTCGTTCCGATGCGCCGACGGACCGCATTGCTCTGGGCGATCGGAAGATCGCCGCATATCTTGCGCTGAGGCGTCTTGATGCATCGGGCTGCGAGGCGGCGATTCTTCCGGATGTAAGGATTCAGCCTTATTTGACTGAGCTGCAGAAGGAAGTTCGGATTCCGCTGATTCCGCTCTTCGGAGAATTGGCTCAGGATTTGCGGGCGAAAGGCATTCGGAAGGCGGCTCTGCTCGGGTCTGCGCTTGCAAGCTCCTACTTCAGAACGCTTGTCGGCGGCGAGGTTGAGCTGATTGAGGCGACGCCGGTCGAAATGGAAGCGTTTGAAGCGCTTCAGGATCCTCAGTCCGGACTGCGCCGCTTTGGGCTGACGGAAGGCTTCAAGGCGTCGCTTGTCAGCATCGGTCAAGAACTCCAGGGGCGCGGGGCGGAATGCTTGATTCCGAACTGCACGCAAATTGCCCGCTTTGCCGAAGAGCTGCAGCAGGCCGGACTTCCTGTCTGGAACGCACTCAAGCATGCGGCGGAGCATGCGGCCGGAGAGAAGCATGAGCGTCTGCCCAAGCCGTACAAAATCGGAATAATCGGCGGCCTTGGGCCGGCTGCAACTGTGGACCTCTGCGACAAGATCGTCAAGGCTACCCCTGCCAAGACGGATCAGGAGCACATCAAGGTTGCGGTTGAGCAGAATCCGCAGACTCCGGATCGCACGGCTTGTCTTTTGGACGGCGGGGAAGATCCGACGCTGGCGCTGTACGGCTGCGCGCTTCGTCTGGAAGAGGACGGCTGCGATGCCATCGTCGTTCCCTGCAATACGGCGCATGCGTTCATTCCATGCCTTGAGCGCCACCTTCATGTTCCTTTCATCAATATGCAGCAGACGGCGCTTGATGAAATCAAGGCGAAGCTTGGCGGCCTGGCCCGCATCGGCTTGCTGGCGACTTCGGGCACGATTAGAACCGGCATCTACGGCGAAAAGGCAAAGGCAATGAATATGCCGATGTTTGTTCCGGATGCGCAGCATCAGGAACGCGTGATGGCGGCCATTTACGGTCCCGAAGGCGCAAAAGCCGGCTTTACGGACGGCATTTGCCGGGAAGACCTGCTGAGCGGCGCAGAATATCTCGTTAGGGAATTCGACTGCAATTGCCTGATCCTCGGCTGCACCGAGCTCCCGCTGATTCTGGATGAGTCTGACGCCTTCGAAATTGCCGGAAAATCTGTAATTGTGATCGACCCGACCGCTGCTCTGGCAAGAAAAGTTGCGGCGGAGGCTGAAAAGGCTTATGAAGAGCGCGGGACGCGCTGATGAATTTAAGCGGCGGAAAGCGGTTCTTGTTCCCGGAAGCCGCTTTTGCATCTTGAGGCAGAGAAAAATGCAGGCAAAGAACTACGCTCCTGCGGCAGCTGTTGATGCCGCTTTTGTCGGCTTGGGCGTGATGGGATATCCGATGGCGGGACATCTGCAGAAGGCCGGGCACAACGTATGCGTCTACAATCGAACGACTGCGAAGGCGGAAAAATGGACGGCCGAATTCAGCGGCAGGATGGCGCTGACGCCGAAAGATGCGGCAAAAGGCGCAGAAATCGTTTTTGTCTGCGTCGGCAACGACGATGATCTGCGCAGCGTTGTTCTGGGGAAGGACGGCGCGCTTTCCGGAATGAAGCCCGGCGCGGTGCTGGTCGATCACACGACGGCAAGCGCTGAGGCTGAAAGAGAGCTGGCGGCGAAAGCCGCGCAGCTCGGCGTTTCTTATGTCGACGCGCCTGTCTCCGGAGGGCAGGCTGGGGCGGAAAACGGTCTCCTGACCGTACTGTGCGGAGGAGAAGAGCAGGCTTTCTCGTCGGCGTCTCCAGTCATCGCGGCCTATGCGTCTCGGATCACGCATTTCGGAGCTGTGGGGACAGGGCAGCTTGCCAAAATGGTGAATCAGATCTGCATCGCCGGCTGCGTGCAGGCTTTGGCCGAAGGGCTTGCGTTCGGCATGAATGCCGGACTGGACATGCATCGGCTGCTGGATGCGCTTGGCGGCGGCGCGGCTTCCTCTTGGCAGATGGCGAACCGCGGAGCGACGATGGTTGACGGAAGGTTCGATTTCGGCTTTGCCGTCGACTGGATGAGGAAGGACTTGGGCATTGCAATGGCCGAGGCGGCCGAGAACGGATCGGAACTTCCGGTCGCGAGCCTTGTCGACCGCTTCTATGCCGAAGTGCAGAAGGCCGGCGGCGGCAGACTGGATACGTCAAGCCTGATTCTGAGGCTTCCCAGAAAAGGATTTGAGCCCATTGATCATCAGCAGCGGCCGATGGATCAATCTTCCAGTATCGACGACAAGGCCTTTGGTAAAATTTTCTGATTTCTTATGCGGAGAGCGTGGGCGCTCTTCGGCGTTCATGCCTGAACGCCTCAAAAAATCCCATAACTTTTATTTCGGAAAAACGCGATGAGCGATAACTCGGAAGCGGCTGTTGTCCGTCCTGCCAATTTCATCCGCAACATCATTGAAGAGGACCTGGCGGCCGGCGCCAATTTGCCCCGCTACTGGCGCGGTAGGCCCGGCAAGTACAGCGAACAGCTTCGGGAAGGGCGGCCCGACGCCGCCAAAATCCGCACGCGCTTCCCGCCGGAACCCAACGGCTATCTTCATATCGGCCACGCCAAGAGCATTTGCTTGAATTTCGGTTTGGCGCGCGATTACGGCGGCTGCTGCCACATGCGGTTCGACGATACCAATCCGGTCAAGGAAGATCAGGAGTACGTCGACGGCATTCTGGACAGCGTTCGCTGGCTCGGCTTCGACTGGAAGAACGAAAAAGAAGACAACCTCTACTTTGCAAGCTCGTACTTCGAGTACATGTACGAATTTGCCGAACATCTCATCAAGACCGGCTATGCCTATGTCGACGAACAGACCGCCGACGAAATGCGGGAAAGCCGCGGCACGCTGACGGAGCCGGGCAGAAATTCCCCCTATCGAAGCCGCGCTCCGGAAGAAAATCTCCGCCTCTTCCGAGAAATGCGCGACGGCAGGCACCCGGAAGGCTCGATGGTGCTGCGCGCCAAGATTGACATGGCGAGTCCCAACATCAATTTGCGGGATCCGGCCATTTATCGAATTCGCTTCGCCGAACATCATGCCACGGGCGGCAAATGGTGCATCTATCCGATGTACACGTATGCGCATCCGATCGAAGACTCGCTTGAGAACATTACCCATTCGATCTGCACTCTCGAATTTGAAGATCAGCGCGCTTTTTACGACTGGGCGCTCGAACGCATTGTTCCCGTGCTCCGCACGCCGCAATACGAAGAAGCGAAGGCTTTGATCAAGGCTATGGCCGAGGGCAAAGACGAACGCGCGATGCAGTTTGCCGCTTCGGCTTTTGCCGCCAAGGCAAAGCTCGGATTCAGCGATCCCGAAATGGCGATGGCAAAAATCTTCGCGAAGTGGGAAGAGACAGGCGTTCCTCCGTCTTCGGATGACGAAGGCGTGAAGGCATTCTTCGGGCTTCTCTGCGAACATCCGGAAAACTTTACGCCGCTGATGCAGGCATCGCTCGACTTCGTTCGCAAGAACTTCTTCCTTCTCTCGCATCAGTACGAATTCAACCGCCTGAATCTCACCTATGTTGTCGTCAGCAAGCGCAAGCTTATTCAGCTTGTTGCGGAAAAATATGTCGACGGCTGGGATGATCCGCGCATGCCGACAATTGTCGGCCTCCGCCGCCGCGGCTATACGCCCGAAAGTCTGCGGCGCTTCGCAGACCGCTGCGGCGTGTCTCGCGTGGCGGGCGGCTGGATCGACTATTCGGTTCTTGAGGCCTGCCTGCGCGAGGATCTTGAAGAGAGAGCTCCGCGCCGCATGAGCGTGCTCCGCCCGCTGAAGCTTGTTCTCGACAATTATCCGGAAAATCAGACGGAAACGCTGATTGCCGACAACCATCCGCAAAAGCCGGAATTCGGCACGCGCGAACTCTCGTTCTCCCGCGAACTCTGGATTGAAGAAGGCGATTTTGCGGAAGCTCCGCCCAAGGGCTTCCGCCGCCTTGCTGTTCCGGCCGACGGCGCGCCTGCAAAGCCTGTTCGACTCCGCTACGGCTACGTCATCGTCCCGACGTCTTTCGAAAAGGACGAAAACGGCAGGGTCGCGGTTGTTCATGCAAACTATTTGCCGGAAACAAAGTCAGGTACGGAAGGTTCCGCAAACGTCAAAGCCAAGGCGACCATTCATTGGCTCGACGCAAAGACGGCGGTGCCTGCAGAAATCCGCGTCTACGACCGCCTATTCTGCGAGGCGAACCCGGAAGCCGGCGAAGGCTCCTTCCTTGATCGCTTGACGCCGAATTCCAAGGTTGTGCTCAATTCGTACGTCGAGCCCATTACCGCGCAGTGCGCGAAGGACGATAAATTCCAGTTTGAGCGCAACGGATATTTTGTCGCCGACCGAGAGGATCACTCGCCAGAGCATCCTGTCTTTAATCTCTCCGTCGGATTGAAGGATTCGAGGGGCAAATGACGGCCGCAGACAAAATTGCGGCGTTGCCTATAAATGGATAGGTCGGGCGGCTGAAAGGGGGGTGTTTCAGCCGCTTGCGCGAAAGAATTTTGAAAGTGTTGTGATATGATCACTGCGCCCGGAGCGACAAAAAGCTGCGGATAGGATAAGCAGACGAGCGCGCTCCTCGAGCGGCTTTCTGCAGGAAAGCGTCACTCTCGGTTCTGGCGAATCGAGTTGTTTTTCAAAGGAAATTCATCATCATGAAGAAGATTATCGTTGCTACCGCCGCGGCGCTTCTTGCGACCGGCGCCGCCCAGGCTGAAGCCTACAAGGATGGCACCTACACGGGCGAAGGCA
>CAZUXQ010000046.1:0-9640 GCA_964624425.1 uncultured Sutterella sp. | reverse complement strand
GAGCCCAAGCTTCTTCGGTAGAGCCCGTGGCGACGGGCTTTTCCTTTCCGAAGGAAACGGCTTCGATCTGCGCGGCAGGCACGCCCAGAAGCTGCATGCGCTGCTTCACGGCTTCGGAACGCTTCTGCCCGAGCGCAAGATTGTATTCGCGGCCGCCGCGTTCGTCGGTATTGCCCTGAATGACGATCGAGACGTTCGGATGCTCGAGAAGCCACTTGGCATGCGCTTCTACGACGGGCGCGTACTCGGCGCCCACGTCGTAGGCATCGAAAGCAAAATAGATGGAGCGGCGCGAAAGCGGGTGATTCGGGTCATTGAAGGGATCCGTCTGCTGCGCCGCCTCAGAGGCGAGCGTGCCCTCTTTGGCGCCTTCGTCGAGAGACACCGACGAGCAACCCGAAAGAAGCGCCGCGACCGCTGCGGCCGCCGCTGCGGCTTTCCAAGAAGCAACCATTGTTCATCTCCTTCTGTTGCTGAAATGCGCTACGTGAGAATTGGGCCCCAGGCCGGCTCGCGAATGTCGCCCTCGCCCGTAAGGCGCGCCGCCAGTCGGGCATCGGCCGAGCAGGTGCCCAAAATGCCGCGGCCGCCGACTTCCGTAGCGTACACGAGGAAGCGGCCGTTCGGGGCAAAGGAAGGCGATTCGTCTCGATCGGTCGTCGTGACCAAAAGATCCTGCCCCGTCGAAAGATCCATGACGGCGAGGCGGAACTGATTGTCGATGCGCGAAATGTAGGCGAGGCGCCGCCCGTCAGGGCTCACTTCGGGGCTGACGGCATAGTTCGAGCCGAAGGTGACGCGCTCGGCCGATCCGCCGCCGCGAACGCGCTGCCGATAGATCTGCGGCGTGCCGCCGCGGTCGCTCGTGAAGTAGATCCACTCGCCGTCCTTCGTGAAGACAGGTTCCGTGTCGATGCCGTAGCTGCGGGTAAAGCGGCGCAGGTTCTGGCCGTCAACGTCGAGAAGATAGATCTGCGTGCCGCCGCCGCGCGAAAGCGCAACGGCGAGCTCTCTGCCGTCCGGACTGAAGGCGGGTGCGGAATTGTTGCCCTTGAAGGCCGCCGCCGGACGGCGGACGCCGGTCGCAAGCTCATGGCAGAAGACGATGGGCTTGCGGTTTTCGAAGCTCACGTAGGCAAGCTTTCGTCCGTCGGGCGACCAAGCGGGCGAGATGATCGGCTCGGGCGACTTGAGCGCGCGCTTCGGGTTCTCTCCGTCGCAGTCCGAGACGATGAGTTCGTATTCGCGCGGTCCCAGCTGCGCGACGTAGACAAGCTGCGAAGCGAACATCGGGCCTTCGCCCGTGAGCTTTGCATAAATCAAGTCGGCGCATCGGTGCGCGGCCATGCGGAGAAGCGGCTCGCGGACGACAAAGGCGGCGGAGTCGACAAGCTGCCCCGTCACGGTGTCGTAGATGAAGCAGCGCACGTCCCAGCTGCCGGCTCCCGGACTCGAGACCCGCCCGACCACGTAGATCGAAGCGCCGTTCGCCGCAGCCGCCTGCATGCCTTCCGGGCGCTGCAGGCTTTCTTCCGGATCTTCCCCGCCGGCATCCACCATGCGGAACGCGCCCGTGCGGGTCAGGTCGGCCGCAATGATCGCGGCTGCGTCCTCGGGGGCGGAAGCCGTGCCCTGGAAGGTCTTCACGGCGATCGGCAGCTGATTGGCGCCCACGCCCGTAATTTCAATGCGAAGATCGGCCAGCACCGGACATGCCGCAAAGGCTCCGAGCGCCGCGCCGGCGCCTAAAACTGCGCGTCGGCTCAGCTTGGACGCTCCGATGTCAAAATTCACGATTCTTCTCCCTTGCCGAAGAGAAAAGAAGCGCGCCGCAGACAAGCAGGCGCCGCGCTTCGTTCATCGCGACACTATACCGTGATGCCGCCCGTCCTGCGGACAAGCGCCCGCGACAAGATGTTTTCGGATTTTTCCGACGCGCTTCAAGATCTGCAGGGAACGCCCCGCGTCAGCCGAACCGCCTCGGCATGCTTTCGGCGGCCTTAGTGGCGGAAGTGCCGTTCGCCGGTGAAGACCATGGCGATGCCGCGCTCGTTCGCGGCGTCGATCACTTCCTGATCGCGGATCGAGCCGCCCGGCTGGGCGACGGCGGCCGCACCGGCGTCCACCACGACGTCGAGGCCGTCGCGGAACGGGAAGAAGGCATCCGACGCAGCGACGGAGCCGTCGAGCGAGAGGCCGGCTTCTTCGGCCTTCATGGCGGCGATGCGGGCGGAGTCGACTCGGCTCATCTGTCCGGCGCCGACGCCGAGCGTCATGCCGTCTCGGACGTATACGATCGTATTGGACTTCACGAAGCGGGCGACGTTCCAGGCGAAGAGAAGATCCTTCACCTGCTGCGGCGTCGGCTCGCGCTTCGTGACGCACTTGAAGGCGTCTTCGCCGCAGAGCTGCGCGTCGGGCGTCTGAACGAGAAGACCACCGCCCACGCGCTTGAAGTCGAAGTCGTTGTGCGCGGAGCCCGCGGCCATCTTGAGGAGGCGCAGATTCTTCTTGCGGCCGAAGACTTCAAGAGCGCCCGCAGAGAAGGACGGAGCGATGATCACTTCGGCGAACTGGCGCGAAACCATTTCGGCGCATTCCCGGCTTACTTCGCGGTTGAAGGCGAGAATGCCGCCGAAGGCGGACTTGCTGTCCGTCCGGAACGCCTTGGAATAAGCCTGGGCGGCGTCCGCTCCGATCGCGGCGCCGCAGGGATTGGCATGCTTGATGATGACGCAGGCCGGTTCGGCGAAGGAGCGGGCGCATTCCCATGCCGCATCGCTGTCGGCGATGTTGTTGTAGGAAAGCTCCTTGCCCTGAAGCTGTTCGCAGCCCGCAAGAAGTCCCGGCGCGACATGCACTTCGCGGTAGAAGGCGGCCGCCTGATGCGGATTTTCGCCGTAGCGCAGGTCCTGCACTTTCTTCCACTGGCGCGTGAAGACGTCCGGGAACCGGCCGGGCTTCTTGTCGGCGTCGAGGCTCGTGAGGTAGTTGGCGATCATCGCGTCGTAGCGCGCGGTGTGCGCGAAGACCTTCTTGGCCAGGCGCAGGCGCGTTTCGGCCGAAACGCCGCCTTCGGCTTCGATTTCCGCGGCGACCGCGCCATAATCGGCCGGGTCGACGACGACGGCGACGGATTCATGATTCTTCGCGGCGGCGCGGATCATCGCCGGACCGCCGATGTCGATGTTTTCGACCGCTTCTTCGAACGTGCAGCCGGGCTTGGCGATCGTCTGCTCGAACGGGTAGAGATTGACGACGACGACGTCGATGGGATCAATCTGATTCGCTTCCAAAGCGGCCATGTGTTCGGCGTCCGGGCGGCGGGCCAGAATGCCGGCATGGATCTTCGGATTGAGCGTCTTCACGCGGCCGTCAAGCATTTCTGGAAAGCCCGTGTAGTCGGCGACTTCCTGCGCTTCGACGCCTTCCTCGGCAAGAAGCCTGGCTGTGCCGCCCGTCGAAAGAATATGGTAGCCGCAGGCGGCGAGCCTGCGGGCGAAGTCCGCGATTCCCGTCTTGTCGGAGACGCTGAGCAATGCCTGTTTACGCATTTTTCTTGCTTCCTCGTTTGGTAGCCCTGGCAGTCAGAAGGCCGTGATCCGCCAACTTTTTGCGCAGAGTGTTTCGGTTGATGCCCAATAATGCAGCCGCTTCGCGCTGGTTGTCCCTGCACCGCGCCATGACGTACTCGAGAAGCGGACGCTCGACGGCGTGCACGACGAGTTCGTAAAGCGGATGCTGCGCTCGCCCGGCAAGCTGATCGAAATACCGATCGAGCTTTCGGACGACGACTTCGGCGAGCTCGTCGATGCGGGGCGCGGCGGCGCCCGCGCGGACTCCAGACGCATCAGGGCGGCGCTCTTCCCGAGCGCCTGCATCTTCATCGAGCGCCGCCTCGTCGGCGAGCGCGGAGAATGCATCGAACCGTCCGAAGTCTTGGTCGCTCATCGCCTTTGGTTGTCTGCGGCGCAGGACTGCGCCTGAAGCCTCTTGAAAAATGCATCCACCAGCGCCGTTTGGCGCGCCGGGTCCGTCTCGCGCAGGATCGCGCCGAGGGACTCCGCCGAATCGGGCAGAGCGCGCAGATAGCAGGCAAGATGCTTGCGAATGCCGAGCGCGCCGCGCCGGCTGCCATAGTAATCGAAATTAAGCCGCATGTGACGAAGAACCGTCTCGCGCTTCGCTTCTAGCGACGGAGCTTCGAACGCCGAAGCATAGCCGAGCGCCGCCCGCACCTCGCCGAAAAGCCATGGCGCGCCTAGCGCGCCGCGCCCGATCATGACGCCGTCGGCGCCCGTCTCGTCAAGAACGCGCCTGGCCGTCTCGCCGGAGACAATGTCGCCGTTCGCAATTACCGGAATGCCGACCGCAGCCTTGACTGCTCGGATCGTCTGATATTCTGCATGACCTCGGAAGCCGTCCGCGCGCGTGCGTCCGTGGACCGCGATCATCGCAATGCCCGCGTCTTCGGCAATTTTCGCAATCGAGAGCGCATTCTTGCGTTCGGCATCCCAGCCCGTGCGGATCTTGAGCGTCGCGGGGATCGACACGGCGCCGACGACGGCCTCGAGAATGCGCTTCACGAGCGCTTCGTCCTTCATGAGCGCGCTGCCGCAGGCCGTCTGCAGCACCTTTTTGGCCGGGCACCCCATGTTGACGTCGACAATGTCGGCGCCCGCGGCTTCCGCCTCGGCTGCGGCCTGCGCCATGACGGCGGGATCCGCCCCGAGGAGCTGAACAACCTTGAGACCCTCTTCAGCGGCTTCGACCCATCGCGTCATGCTCTTCCGCTTCGAGCGCAGGTCCGCTCGGCTCGCCGTCATTTCGCCGACCGCAAAGCACGCGCCCCACTCGCGGCAGATCGTTCGGAAGGGCAGATCCGCAACGCCCGCCATCGGCGCGAGCACGATGGGTTCGGCCACTTCGAGACTGCCGACCTTCACGGCTTCCCTCGAAAATGCGCTTCGGCGCGCGCAAGCTCTTCGAGCGAGCCCACGTTGAACCAGAGGCCGTCGAAGCGTTCGCCCGAGACGAGGCCGGCTTCGGCGAACCGGCAGAGCCACGGGAAGAGTCTCGCGCGCTCCGCGCTCACGCCCCGAAAGATGGCCGCATGATAGGCGCCGAGGCTCGAGAAGGTAAGCTTCTGCGCATCCGCCTCGCAGCGGATCAGTCCGTTTTCGAGGACCATGTCGCCCGAAGCGTGGTATGAGGGATTGGCCGTCAGAACGAGATGCGCGACGCGATTCCGGCCGTCGAGCGTTCGGGCGGCTTCGACCAGCCGGGCATAGTCGTAGTCGGAAACAATGTCGCCCGCAACGGCGAGAAACGCCTCGTCGCCGTCGGCGGTCAGGAGATCGAGCGCCTTTCGGATGCCGCCGCGCGTTTCGAGGGCATCTTGCGGAGAATTGCCTTCGACGCTGTAGCGAAGGCGCACGCCGAAGCGGCTTCCGTCGCCCAAGGCGCCCTGAATGCGCTTCGCTCCCGCGGCGACGTTGAGAACGACGTCTTCAATGCCGGCGCGGCGAAGCGCTTCAATCTGACGCACGACCAGCGGCACGCCCGCAACGGGCACGAGGGGCTTCGGCATGATCTGCGTGAGCGGCCGCAGCCGGGTGCCCGCCCCGGCGCAGAAAATCAGCGCGCGCATGACTCTCAGAACGTATAGGCGGCCGAGGGCTTTGCGCCTTCGAGCTCATCGATCAGATGCATCAGGGGCGAGAGCTCGATGTAGCGGCCCGCCGTCTGACGAATGTACCTGATGAAGCGCGGCGCGTCGGCCAAGTACTTCGGCTTGCCGTCGCGATGGCTGAGGCGGGCGAAGATGCCGAGCACCTTAAGGTGGCGCTGCGCGCTCATGAATTCGATGTCGCGGTAGAATTCGCTGAAGTCTCTCGGCACCGGAATGCCTTCCCTGCGGGCCTTTTCCCAGTAGCGGATCGAAATGTCGAGAACAAACGACTCGTCCCAGCTGATGAAGGCGTCGCGCATGAGCGAAGCGATGTCGTAGCTCGCCGGACCGTAAAGCGCATCCTGAAAATCGATCACGCCCGGCATCGGGTCCGAAATCATGAGGTTGCGCGGCATGAAGTCGCGGTGAACGAACACTTTGGCTTCGGCGAGATTGCGGCGAAGTATCGCTTCGACCGACATGCTCCACCACTTCCGGCGGCTTTCGTCCCATTGAATGCCGCAGTGACGGCCGACGTACCATTCCGGGAAGAGATTGATTTCGCGCAGGAGCTCGGCGCGGCCGTACTCGGGAAGCACGCCGGGGCGGGAAGCCTTCTGCCAGGCAACGAGCGCAGTCGTCGCCTTGTCCATGAGTCGCGGCGCGTTTTCTTCGCTGAGAACGTCGAGATAGGTTTCGGCGCCGAGGTCGGAAATAAGAAGGAATCCGTCGTCGAGCTTCTTCTCGAAGATTTCGGGAACGTTGAGGCCCGCCTCAAGCATCAGGCCGTCGACGAAGAGATAGGCGTCCGTGCGCTCGCGTTCGGGCGGCGCATCCATCACGATGAAGCTTCTTTCCGCGCCCCGAACGCGGAAGTAGCGGAGAAAGCCCGCATCGCCGCCCGCCGGCTCCAAGACGCTCAAATCCAGTCCGTAGTTGGGCGCAATCGCCTCCAGCCAATCCCGCAGCAGTTCGTCGCGGCTCGTCATTTTCGTGATCCCTTGTCGCTGCGCGCTCGTTTTGACGCTGTGCACAGGCGCGCGCTGTTAAAATCCATTGCTTGTTGCGCCCAAGCGGCAGAATGCCGATTGAGCCTTCCCCAATTTTCGGCCTCATTGTATCGATCGTCTCTCGGCCTGTCAGTTTCCCTATGCCGCTTCCTCCTGTTCGAGCCCTAGCGCTCTGCGTCGCCGGCGCGATAGCGTCCATGACCGGCTTCTCTCCGGCCGCAGCCGGCGAGAACTCTGCGGCGAGCGCGCTCAAAGTCAAGCTCGATTCCGCAGACCGCCTCGACCCGCAGCGCGCTTCCGCCGGAAACGACGCCGCGAGCTTCGTCGCCGCAGACAAAATCGAAGGCAACCCCAGCGACACGCTCCATTTGACGGGCAACGCCGAAATCCGCCGCGGAGGTTCGGTCCTTCGAGCGGACCGCATTACCTACGTGCAGGAAACGGACGAGGCGACGGCCGAGGGCAACGCAAGAATTTCCCGGCTCGGCGCGAGCTTCTCGGGGCCGTCGATGAAGTTCCGCATCACGTCGCGCTCGGGCTCGATGGAAAATGCCGAATACGAATATGCGCCGCGCAACATCCGCGGCTGCGCGAAGAACGTAAAATTCCTCTCCGGAGACCGCACGACGTTCGAAGACGCCACGATCACGACCTGCAGGCGCGACGACGAATCCTGGTACATCAAGCTCAACGAGCTTGAGATCGACGAGTACGACCAGTCCGCCACCGGCACGGGCGCCACGCTTCATTTCAAGGGAGTGCCGATTTTCGGCACTCCGTGGTTCCAGTTCCCGATTTCGCAGGACCGCCGCTCGGGCTTTCTGACGCCGGCCTACGGAATGAGCACAACCCGAGGCCTCGATCTTTCGATTCCGTACTACTTCAACATCGCGCCCAACTACGACTACACGCTCACGCCGCGAGTCATGACGAAGCGCGGCCTCATGCTCGGCAACGAAGCGCGCGTGAAGTTCGAGCACTTGGATGCGCAGCTCAACTTCGACTGGCTGCCGGAGGACAGAGAAGCAAAGGACAGCCGCTACGGCATGCGCTTCCAGTCGCACTACCGGAACGGCAAGCTCGCGTTCGACGTCGACTACAACCGCGTTTCGGACGACGACTACATTTCGGACTTCTCGGGCAACATCCGCGAGTCGTCCGAAGCTGTTCTGCCGCAGGAATACACGCTGCGGTATACGGACACGTACTGGAATTCGACCATTCGCGTCACGAAGAATCAGACGCTTGAGATCGACGACGACGACGTGGTGGAGCCGTACGAACGCGTGCCGCAGCTCATCTGGAACGGCTACAACGCCGACTACTACGGCTTCGAGCTTTCGACCACCCTTGAAGCGACGCGCTTCCAGCACCGCAACCGCATCGGCGGCGACCGCTTCATCTTCGACCAAGCCGTTTCCTACCCGATGCGCAGCGCCGGCTGGTTCCTTATTCCGAAGGCCCGATTCATCGGCGCCTGGTACGACCTCGCCGACCTGAGCAAATCCGTCACGCAACAGAACGGAGAATTCGACGGCTACACGAACAGGAATCCGACGCGCTTCTCGCCGATTTTCAGCATCGACGGCGGCCTCGTCTTCGAGCGCGATTCTTCCTGGTTCGGCCGCAGCGCCTACCAAACGCTCGAGCCGCGCGTCTACTACCTCTATTCGCCCTACCGCAATCAGGAAGAAATTCCGATCTTCGACACGACGATCGCCGACCTGAACTTTGCGACCCTCTTCACGGAAAACCAATTCGCCGGCTACGACCGCATCTCGCAGGCCAATCAGATCACGACGGCGCTCTCGACCCGCTACATCGACAAGGCGAGCGGCCTCGAGCTCTTCCGCGCGAGCATCGGCCAGCGTCAGTACTTCTCGGATCAGAACGTCGACTTTCTCTACAAGCGTTCGGACTTCGACTACTTCTCCGGCAGCTCGACCATATCCGCACGCCGCACCGACGTCCGAAGCGACCTGCTCGCGAGCGCAGGCGCCCGCCTCACGCGCTCGATCACGACGGACGCGACGCTGCAGTATTCGTCCGCCCACAGCCGCGTGCAGAAGGCGACGGCCGGCATCGCCTGGCGCCCGAAGCCCATGCAGACGGTCGGCCTCTACTACCGCTACAACTATTCGCAGGACGTAGCCGACGACAACATCAAGCAAGTCGACTTCGCCGTGCAGTGGCCTATTACGGAACGCCTCTACGCGCTCTTCCGCTACAACTACTCGTTCCTCACGCACAAGACGATCGAAATGATCGGAGGCTTCGAGTATCTGCACGACTGCTGGACGCTGCGGTTCGCCGCTCAGCGCTACGTGACGGCATCCAACAAGGAAGAATCGAACTTCTTCCTGCAGCTTGAACTCAACGGCTTGGCCAGCATAGGCACAAGTCCGCTTTCCGAACTCCGCCGCAACATCCGCGGCTACCAGACCCGCGAAACGCTTGCCGCAACGCCGGATCCGTACGACTACTATGAATAAGCTTCCTCTCACTCAGACCATCAAGAGCGCAGTGCTCGTCCTTGCGGCCGTCGGTTCCTCTTCGGCCTGCGCCGCCTCCATCATGGACGGCGTCCGGCCCGATCAGCAGCCGCTGATCGCAGGCGGCGCCTACGCTCCCGGTTCGCTCGGCGCCGCCGCCGAGCCTGCCGAACAGGGCCCGGCCGACCTCGACCGCATCGTGGCTGTCGTCAACAACGACGTCATCACGGAACACGAGCTCGAGCAGCGCGTCCACACGGTCGCGATCAATCTGCGCCGCCAGGACATTCAGCTCCCGCCGATGGAGCAGCTGCGCATTCAGGTTCTAGAGCGCCTGATTTCCGAACGCGCCACGCTGCAACGCGCCCGACAGACGGGCATCCGCGTCGACGACCAGATGGTCAACGCCACGATCGAACAGATCGCGCGGCAGAACAATCTCACGGTCGACGAACTGCGTCAGCGTC